>NZ_FPLG01000114.1:0-268286 GCF_900120065.1 Moritella viscosa | reverse complement strand
GCTTCGTCAGTCGATATACTTGTCGTGTACTTAGGTTTAGAAGCGCGGCAGCATCAACGCCAGAGATACGTTTATCAATGACATTTTTGATGGTGTTAATTCTGTATATTTCAATATCAGTCATAGTGAGTAACATCATGTAGATCCAGAGCGTCGAATTGATGCTCTGAAGATAGTTCAACATGACATTTCTAACGGTGACAAACCTGACATTTCTATCGGGGACCTACAACAACACTGCGCATAATGTATATTATGTTAAATTGGAAATAGGGGATGATAACTTCATGAATCTGATCTGTAGTTCTACCTCAAGATCATGTCTCGTATTTAACATGTATCTTATTTACCATAAAGTATATGATATGCATCTAAATGATTACATCATATTTTATCCAAAATATGATGTAATCAAATATCTACAGACATATAAAAACCAAGATTATTCAATTTCTATTGAATTAAAATGCGCACTTGGGGAGCTATATTGACGCTCTTAATTTTACTCTAAGCAAGCGAAAATTTCTTTGAACTCAGCCTAGTTTTAGGTGTATTCATTACTTCTATATTTCTCATTACAAAATTCCTTGATCATTTAAAACACCGACGATTCCTCTTGGTAAATTAAGGTAATAGACAAGACCCCATCCGAAACTGGTCTTCCAGTTCTATTAAGCTCTCAAATTAAATGGTAGAAAGATACTTCTTTTGCAATGTTAAATATTGTTTTTACAATGTTAAGCATTGTTAACTGTAAGGTAAGTTATTGTTAATAAAGAAAATTGTGGTTTTTTTATTAAAAACAACCTAAACTACCACTAAGTGGTTGGTTCAATTAAAGGTTCTACCCCACTTTGTTTAGCAATTTAACTTCAACAACTTTATGGATCATAACGATGATAAAAATTAAGTTTAATCAGAAAGTCAATATTAGTATTTTAAGTTTAATACTATCTTGTACTGCTTCAGCTCAGTCTCAAGATATACATTCAGCTCCGTCTAAAGGTGAACATTTTTGGAATCAAGAACTAACGAAATTAATGCGAGAAAGTCATTCAGGTACTTTTTCTAACTGGAGTAATGATTCATCTATAGACATTGGTGCTTTGGGTTATATAGATCACATTACAGGAGAATTCACATTAATAAATACTGATCTAGTTAATAATTCTGAATACTTCCAATCTAAAGGGTTTAGTAAAAATGTGAATTTTTCTTCTAAAGACACTAGTCATCAAGCTGTAAAGGTCGAGGTTGATGGTAACTATAGGGATCCTCAAACAGGTTTAAAAGTTGCTGCCGCGATACAGAGCACTTGGGATTTTAAAAGTGAAAATAGTCTCGCTGCGTCTTATGTTATGTCAAAACAATCGTATACAAATAATCCTTACGAGCTTGTTAAAAATAATTGGGAAGTAATAAAAGATGCAGCTAACAAAACATCATATTCCGAGGAGTCAAAAACTGGTATAACACAAGGTTTTGGTATTATTACTGGTGTTAAATGGGCAAGCAGAGGGGTAACAATTGCAAGTACTGGAAAAGATGGGTCTTTTGGAATGACAACCTCCCTAGATTTCTTTTCACCTAAAAATGATAAAGTAGGTATTAAAGCTAGTATTCTTAAAGAAAATAGTAGTAAAAATGTTACCGCAATATCTTTCCCTAACGAAGATCAAAACACTGATTTAGTTCCGGTTTCTTTTACCTTTACATCAATTGATGGAACTAAACCTATTGTGAATTGGACAAAACCAATTCACCAACTTGAATTATTGATAGATAGTCAACCCGGTGCTACTTACAAAACTTATTGGAGTGTATCTTATACATTATCTGACGGTTCCTCAGAAAGAGAGACTAGTTATTTTTCTGCCCCAGGAAGTGCGGCTGTATATTTACCTCATGATGCTACAGATGTTCAGCTAAGTATTGAACTGCCAGGTGTATATACAAGCAATAAATGTGTGAAAGAATGGCATGATCCAATTAATCAATGGGCTGATGGTAAAAAGGTAGTCCACACCAATGGTGTTTGGCCAAACAATGGCTGGTGTGATGAATTATAAAGGAGCCAGCGTTAGTAACTCAGTTGATACATTACGATGTTAGGTTAACATAAATGATCTCATCATATTTTAGATAAAATATGATGAGATCAAAAAATATATAAAACCAAACTGGCGTTGATTTTATATCGATTATAAAGGCTCTGGATATGCGGCTAATTTTGCTTTAATGAAATCTGAATGTGTAATGTAGATAAGTTCTGATACTTGTCTGATCAAAGCTTCCTCATATGGGTCAATAACACCATCGGCATAAGCGACATGCCACATGGCTTCAATCAACACATATCGTTGTGCATAATCGATGTTACGTAATTTAGAAGTGAACTCATAAATTGATACGGCTTCTTCACTATTTTTTTCTGCAATAGCTAATAACCCATTAGCCCTTTCAATATTGATATCGAGTAATAGTGAAAGCTGATGTGACTTTGCATCTGTTTCTTTCTCACTAATCGCATTATCAGCACTTGCAACTTCACATAATAATGCAGCCATTGATAAATTAAACTCTCTTGTATCAATGGCTCCCATTGAAGGCGCTTCATCTGTGAGTTGTTTAAATAAATTTTGTAATGCTTTAAACATAAAATGCTTCGCTCTTATTGATAATGATAAATAGTTGTCTTGATATTAAGTTGAGACAACAATTATTGTAAAAAGTTGGTATCAACTCCCTACTCTATATACCTTTTTTTATTGATAGCATGCATATTAACAACATAATTTAAGATTTGTATGAATACTATGTTGTTTATGAGACTAAAACGTTGTTTTCTATCTATAATTAATCCCCCTTGAACGCGGATACAAATTTATTTTCTGATTATATTTAATATAAACGAAGTGAATAACCAACAAGGGTAGATATTGCTGTCTAATTCTAATAATTTCGTTATGGTATTGAAACGATAGTGATATTATCTGAACAATATAATAGTAAAAATAGAGTCTTCCAATCAATCTAGTGTAAAGGTGCATGTAATGGGTTCAATATTTTCCGGGCAAATAAATAAGACTCAAGCATTCACAAGTTTATTGCCTATTATTGCTTTTATTAAACCCTACAAACTGATGGTAGTGTACGCCCTACTCGCTCTTTTAGTGACTGCAGGGGTTAACTTATCAATTGGTCAAGGGGTTAAGTTTGTAATCGATAATGGCTTCATTGCAGGTTCAGAAACTCAATTGAAAAATGCCATACTTGTGCTTGTTGTACTTATTACATTACTTGCTATCGGTACATTTAGCCGATTTTACTTAATGTCATGGTTAGGTGAACGCGTGAGTGCGGACATAAGAAAAGCGGTTTTTAATCAGATTATTAAACTGCACCCAAGTTACTTCGAAGAAAATAGAAGTGGTGAAATAATGTCAAGACTAACAACTGACACCACACTACTTCAGTCTATCATTGGCTCCTCATTTTCAATGGCATTACGCAGTGTGCTTATGTTATGTGGTGGCTTGATTATGTTATTCGTCACTAATTTAGGGCTGACTTTATGGGTTGTTGCTTGTGTCCCTTTTATCCTTATCCCAATACTTATCTATGGTAGAAAAGTAAGAGTATTGGCTGCAAGTAGCCAAGATGCGATTGCAGACATTGGTACATATGCCGGTGAAATAATTCAAAACATTAAAGTCGTGCAAAGCTATACGCATGAAGACAAAGAACAATCATCATTTGCTAATGAAGTTGAAAATGCATTTACAGTGGCAAAAGATAGAATCAAACAACGCTCGCTATTAATCGCTATTGTTATATTCCTGACATTTAGTGCCATCAGTATCATGCTTTGGATTGGTGGTATGGATGTACTCGAAGGAAAAATGACCGCCGGTGAATTAGGCGCGTTTGTATTTTATGCCATTATGGTCGCTATGTCTGTCGCTACTATTTCCGAGGTCTATGGAGAATTACAGCGGGCAGCTGGCTCTGCTACACGGTTATTAGAATTGCTTGAAGTCACAAGTAAGATACGATCACCAGACACACCGAAAGACATCATTAAGCAACATGACAATATTATTGAATTTAAAAACTTAGACTTTTATTATCCATCACGTCCCAATACCGCGGCTTTAAAGTCAATTAATCTTAAAATTCCGAAAGGTAAAGTCGTCGCATTAGTTGGTCCATCAGGCGCAGGTAAAACAACACTATTTGAACTCTTACAGCGATTTTATGATCCGCAAATGGGTCATGTACTGTTTAATAATATTAATATTAATGAGTTAGAACTGAATGATGTGCGTAAACGAATGGGTATGGTACCACAACACCCAGTCTTATTTAGCTCTGATGTGTGGCATAACATTCGCTATGGCGATCCAACTGCTTCAGATGACGATGTGATTAAAGCGGCTGAACTAGCCCATGCCAATGAATTTATTGAGCAATTACCAGAAGGTTATAACAGTTTTTTGGGTGAGCAAGGCGTGCGTTTGTCCGGTGGTCAAAAACAGCGTATCGCCCTCGCCCGTGCGATCTTAAAAGACCCTGAGGTATTATTACTCGATGAAGCAACCAGTGCCCTCGATGCAGAAAGTGAACATCATGTTCAAGCAGCTCTTGAAAAATTAATGGAAAATAGAACGACACTTATCATTGCCCATCGGTTATCAACAGTAGTGAATGCAGATCTTATTTTACTTATGGATAAAGGGGAAATTGTTGCACAAGGAACTCATACTCAATTAATTCATGAATCCACTTTATATAAACGTCTTTGTGAACTTCAGTTTGATAAAGCCACCAATAAAGCATGAGTTAAATATGCATTGTACGTAAAGTTGCTAATTGCTCGTTTTAATCTCGTTCTGTAGTTGCTGATAACCAGTCAGATATTCTGTAGGTCGTGTGATAAGTGGACCGTGGTTACTCCCCGGTTTTTCTTGTAGTCTGATGGTCAAATCATCATTACCTAGGTCTTTAGGTAACGAAAATGAGAACATTTGGTCGTAAACACATAGCTCATCACATGTTCTAAATGTTGCTCGCTCTTGTTTAATCGCGACAGACGTCTGTCCGTTTAAAGACACAAATTCATATTCAAAGCCAAAATCGGTATGTTTAACAAGTAGGTTAACACGCGTATTTATTTGGTGTTTTTCATTCTTACTTTCTCTGCCATACATATAGGCATCGGCTCTGAATAATGCTTTGCTGGTTCCAGCTTGTGGCTCTAATGTTATTGTTGGCCCAGTTAACCTTTTACCTTCCCAGGTTTGTTTAATTGAGATCATATCTTGAAATTGCTCAGCGTTTGCATCTTGGTAAGTATTTGTACAGGCTGCAATTGTGAGGGGGAGTAATAGTGGCGCTAAAAATTTAAGTTTCATCATTGTAATCTCTTGTTATAACCTTGGCCGTTTTTAATAATACGCTTTAATTCATTGCATAATGATAAAGGTGATCGAACACAATCACCTTTATTTACTATTTATAGCCTTTGGTTAATTATTTTACGCTTGTGATACGACTAAAGCGTTTACCATCGGGTGATACCGTTCTTAATTCTGCGGATGTTACTTCAACAGGTTTAGTCCAAGTTACCCATGATGAACCTGAGTCTGTGCTGTATTGTACCTCTAGACCAGGGAATGCGACGTTCGTGACCAGTTTACCTGACTCTATTTTCCCACCAGGTACTGGTAAGCGATATTGAATACCCGTTGAATCTATTTTAGCCAGTTCACGTTGTCCAATGATGTTAGCAAACTGAATCCACTCAGTCTGCTGCTCGTTGGTATCGACAAATGTAGTCTCGCCACCTTTGAATTCGCGATCTTTAATATAATCGAGTTCCCATGATGCTTTATGCCACGCTCGTTCTGCTAATGGTAAGATCCGTGGGAACACCATGTACTCAAACTGTTCATCCGTACGTACTACCTCACTCCAAAGTTGACCCGAAATACCATTGTATCCACGATTTTCCGTGTCACCTTTTATATTAAAGTTGTTACCATCACGGTCTTTAGATGTTTCAGCATTCTGAGGTAAATTGTTCGGTGAGAATTTAAATACTTTTTTGCTGTCTGTGTAACGCGTTGCCCAATAATAACCACGTTCTTTAGGGTTTACTTCTTGGGGAAAATCAAAATACAGATAATCCGGATGTGATTGAACGACTTCGAAACCTTGCTCTACCATGTGATTTGATGTATTCGCTCCACCCCAGTATAAGGTTTCCCAAACGTTAGCAACAGCAGTCAATGGTAGATCTTTGGACTCAACATCTTTAAGCCCATCTTGCCAAAGCTGTGTTTTTTCAATACCTGCAGAAGAAATGATATTTGCTACTTTTTTAACAAACATAGGACCAAGATCATGCGCTGTTTCTAAGCCATCATCTGCGGCGACTTGCGCGATACATTGTGGTGATTTAGCCCACGGCATTGATTCTTTAGTTAAGTCTTTATCACCTTTCCAAGCCGTAGACCCGCCCGTCTGCTCATAACCATTACCTAAATGAATATTTTTAGCTTCATCACCGCCCATGTGCCATGTTTTTAATGGTTGACCGGCTTCTTGGTGCATTAATTGCATTTCAGAAATAACTTTACTAATGAACTTATAAGTTGAATCCATGCAAGGATTTAAGATACCGTCATTGTAGAACTGAATAGTAGTATAAACGGATTCATCATCAGGATCTGCTAAGCGATATTCATTTGCTTTTGTAATATCAGAATCTTTATATTTGTTATAACGTGCTTCCATTGAAACCACACCAGCACGCGCATGTGCTGGCATATCAATCTCAGGAATAACTTCAATATTACGAGCATCAGCAAATTGGACTAATTCGATGTAATCGTCTTTAGATAAATAACCTGAGCCGGGGTTATCTGATGTTGGACCAGACCCAAGTTGAGGTAATAAACAGTTGTTCTCGTCTAAATCGTGGCAACGCTGTGAACCAATATCTGTTAATTCTGGTAATCCAGGGATAGCTAATCTCCAGCCTTCATCATCAGTTAGGTGGATATGGAATTTATTCAGTTTATACGCACTCATTTGATCGAGTAAGCGTAAAAGCGATGCTTTGCTGTGGAAGTTACGCGCAATATCGACTTCCATTCCACGGTACTCAAAGTTTGGCGCATCTTTAACACTGACTTGAGAAATCACTTTGTTAGATGAAAAGTCAGAAGGGATAAGTGATGCCATTGATTGTAATGCGTAGAGTGCGCCGGCATTATCAAATGCAATAATCTCAGCACCGCTATCTGAAATCTGGAGGCTATAGCCTCCAGATTTAGCATAAGTAGTGTCTAATTGTAGAGGTGCAATAATCACGTTTACTGGGAATTTACCTGAAACATTCACACCGAAATTATTAAATCGGCTTGTAACTGCAGCAAGTGACGCCGTATTCATGGCCGGAGCATTAATGTTAATGCCTTTACTGAGGTCTGCACTTCCGGTAATGGCGGAATCTTGCCAAACAGGGGTTGGTAAAATCTTGTTTGCTATTGTAGATACAGACAGTTGGGCGGTCCCTTTATTTTTATCAAACCGCGTATTAGCATTCATGACTATATTGTTATCACCGGCATGACGTTTTAAATTTTCGCCCGTTAATGATTCCATGATTTCGGACATATCTTCTGTATCAGTACTTGCGATAACTTTAGGCTCTGCGTTTTCGGCAGCCACGTAATAACGTGGGATCACATCTGTTTCAAATAATGACCAATATTCTGCAATGAAGTTTATCTCTACTGTTGAGTTAGCTTCAAATCCCTTAAATTCAGCAGTCGGTGTGATTTTATGCAAGTCACCATTGATATGTTCAATCGTAAACGCTGGTGATTTAACATCTAAGATTCGGCGAATACTATGAAAGTATATCTCCCACTGATTGGAATTGATCGCAACGCCGTTATTGGTTAATTGAATAGTGGCATCTTGACATGCCGCCCATTCAGCGCCAAGCGATTTACATATTGCTGCTGAGTCACCTTCAAGCTTTTGATTTACTTGATAGGTAACTTGTACCGATGACGATATTGCATCAACAACGGTTTGTGTTGATGACGTTTCTAAAGTTGTAGTACAACCTACCAATGCGGCACTTAATCCAAGTGCTATTGCTGTTTTTTTTCATATCCAACCCTTCCTTTGAGTGAAATCCGTTTAACCATAAACTTAATTTGGACTATAAAATAACAAGCGGTATTTACCAGCCGTATTTATACTTGTTGTGACAATAATCACTTTTATAATGCATTTTATGGATATTACGTGATTAGAATCATTGTTAATTAATAATTAAATATGAGATACAAATTCAATCATTACAAAATAGAATATAACGATCACGGAAACTGACTCAGGTTAAATGGAACGTAATTCTAGATTACGATCACCAACACAAATATAAATGATACTTCCATTTAAAATCAATGGGTTAGCCGTATTAACTTGTTGTACCCCCTAATTTAATTCAAATTATAAAAGTCAGTTTATATGCAAAGCTCAAGACCACATAGTTCCCCGTGTAAATTATCGCTGTGAATTAATGGGTAATTCTGGTTGTTAATGAGATCTTAATCATTGTTTGTAACTTAATATTGGTTTTACTGTGATTTTTATCACGTATAAAAACAACTTAGTTTGTACAGCGAATTTAATTGAGTAGACTCCGAATCAACAAATCATAAAGTTCATTATTAATTTACGACAAACAATATACAGCATTTACATCTACTAAAAGGAATTTAGAATGAATAAATTAAGTCTATCGACAGTATCTTTAGCGGTATCAACTGCTTTATTTTCAACTGGTGCGAGTGCATACGTATTAGGCACCGAAAATACAGGTAATGTGGAAGTCTACGGTGTCGTCGCAGTATCTGCGTATGGGCACACTGGTGATGATACGAATGTGACAGATTACAGTATTGATAACGAAACACGTATCGGTTTTCGCGGTAGCAAGCAAATGACTGATGGGATAAACGTCATATTTCAAGTTGAATCAGGGTATACAGATGTAGATGACTGGGCTGGTGGCGGTCTAGGTTTCCGTGATACATTCGTGGGTGTTGAGGGGGATTACGGTAAAGTAACTATTGGTCGGCAGTTAACGCCTATGTACGAAATTGTGGATTGGCCTTTTACCAACCCTGGTCTAGGCCGCGTATTTGACCCTGCCGCAACAGGTGATATTGCTTACATGTACGATCGCACGGAATCTATTCGATATTTCGCCCCTGCGATGGGAAATTTGAATATTAATGTTGCAACTGGTCGTGCTGGCAGTGGTGAAGATGCCCATTGGTTCGGTGGCGCAGCTAAGTATAAAGCGTTTGATACGATCACATTACATGCAACATTTGAGTATGGTAATAATAGACAATCAAAAGCAGCTGTAGATGGTGTAGCAGCAGGACATAAAATTGATGAGAATGGTGTGATTGTACCAGTTGCTGCTGTAGCCCCAATAGACGCAGTTGTAACGGACACTTTTACCTATCTCGTTGGTTTTGAAGCACCAATTTTAGATACTGGTATCAGCATTGCTGCCGCATATAAATACGGCCAAGCTGAGAATATAGCAACTAAAAATGTTGACTCACAAGGTTCATATTCTGTTGTTGCACAATATTGGAATGGCCCACTGGGTATTAAACTCGGTTATGCTGCAACTGAAGATGTTGATTCAGATGATAACTCAAATACAGAAAAAGGTTCTTCAGTAACATCATTACAAGTAATGGGGGTAGTGAACGGGTTTGTTCCTTACGTGCGTCTTGGTATGACAGACCAACTTGGTTGGGGTGCATCACCGCTTGATGACCAAGAAGTATTTGCTCGTGTAGGTCTTGAATACGGATTCTAAACGTTAATGCCTTTATAGAGTCACTGTATTTAGACAATAAAAAACCAGCTACTTGTATTTAAACGGCAGCTGGTTTTTTGTTTTAGTAATTAGAATATGAGTCTTCTAACTGCTAATATATTTCGTTACTTATTAGTTGTGAATACGATTAAGTACGGAAAAGAACTTTAATGATATGGTAACCGAACTTAGTTTTAACTGGGCCTAAGTTAGCTAGAATTTCACCGTTGAATACAGCTTTATCAAAAGCTGGAACCATCGCGCCCTTTCTAAATTCACCTAAATTACCGCCATCCTTCTTTGAAGGACAGATAGAGTGAGATTTAGCTAACTTTTGAAAGTTACCGCCTTTCTCTAATTTTTCTAATATTTCATATGCTTTATCTTCGTGTTTTACTAAGATATGCAATGCTGCAGCTGTACTCGCCATAACTAATTTAACTCTAAATAAATAATTTATAATCACAGATTTTAACACAATAGATACACCAATGCCTATAGTCTTAATTACAGGTGCGATCACTGGTTATAGAAAGTGCAAAAACAACAACTAAGACCAGTTTTTAGTCATTTCAAATGAAACAGTGTGCCAATATTAACTTATAAGAGGTATACTGGTAACAATTAAAACAAATAATCGCTTTCATATATTAAGGACATAATTGCAAATGGCAGTTCACCCAAGAGCCGGACAAAAGGCATTAAATTCTGATCTTTGTAATATCCCTGCACTCGTCTCTAATTATTACATCAACAAACCTGATGTAAGTAAAATTGCTGAGCGTGTTGCATTTGGTACATCAGGTCATCGTGGTAACGCTTTTACGTCTTCTTTTAATGAAGACCATATTCTCGCAATTTCTCAAGCTATTGCTGAATACCGCCATGAACAAGGTATCACTGGTCCTTTATTTATCGGTAAAGATACACATGCATTATCTGAACCTGCAAATATTTCAGTTATTGAAGTACTCGTTGCAAATGGCGTTGATGTACGCATTCAAGCGGATGATGGTTTTACACCGACGCCAGTTATCTCACATGCAATCTTAACGCATAATAGTAACAACACAATTCAAGCTGACGGTATTGTGATCACGCCATCACACAACCCCCCACAAGATGGCGGTATTAAATATAACCCGCCACATGGTGGACCAGCCGATGGTGATGTAACTAAAATTATTGAAAACCGTGCCAACTATATTATTGCTGAAGGCTTAACTGCAGTTAAACGTATTAGCTTTGCTATTGCTATTGAGTCTGCTCATTATCAAGAAATTGATTATGTAGCTGGATATGTTGCTGATTTAGAAAACGTGCTCAACCTTAAAGCAATTTCAGATGCAGGCATTAAAATTGGTGTTGATACGTTAGGCGGTTCTGGTTTTGCATACTGGGAAGTGATTGCTGCGAAATATAATTTAGATATTGAAGTAGTAAACGACCGTGTTGACCCAAGTTTTTCATTTATGTGTCTAGATAAAGATGGCAAGATCCGCATGGATTGTTCATCACCCTATGCTATGGCAAGTTTGATCAGCTTGAAAGACGACTTTGATATTGCCATTGGTAATGATCCCGATTATGACCGCCATGGTATTGTAACGAAAAGTGGCTTGATGAATCCGAACCATTACCTTGCTGTTGCAATTCAATACCTATTTAGTCATCGTAAAGATTGGCCTGTAAATGCGAAAGTAGGTAAAACACTTGTATCAAGTTCTATGATTGATCGTGTCGCGGCTAAGATTGAACGCCCATTATGTGAAGTACCTGTTGGTTTTAAGTGGTTTGTTGATGGTTTACATACTGCCGATTTTGCCTTTGGTGGCGAAGAAAGTGCAGGTGCATCATTTTTACGTAAAAATGGTACAGTTTGGACTACGGATAAAGATGGCATCATCCTAGCATTACTTTCTGCAGAGATTCTTGCAGTAACAGGTAAAGATCCTGCACAACTCTATTCAGAACTAACTGAAGAATTTGGATCACCTGTTTATAACCGTATCGATGCGCCAGCTTCATTTGAAGAAAAAGCAATTCTTTCAAATCTATCACCAGAATCGGTTCAGGCTAAAACATTGGCTGGTGAAACAATCACAGCTAAATTAACCAGCGCACCTGGCAATGATGGTAAAATTGGTGGTTTAAAAGTAACCACTGAAAATGGTTGGTTTGCTGCCCGTCCATCAGGGACTGAGGCAATTTACAAAATTTATGCTGAAAGCTTTAAAGATGAGGCGCATTTAGCGTTAATTTTAAGCGAAGCACAAGAAATTGTATCGGCAGCATTAAAAGCTTAAGTTAACCTCATACTTTACTCAGTATGAGTCAAAAGGTTACTTAACTCTCTTAATACACTAGAGTTAAGTAACCTTTTTTATTAACAAGCTAATAACCTTATATTGCACTAAGCCAAAAAAACCATAGATTATTTTACACTCCGTTGTGTTTTTAGCGCTGTTTTTGCTTGATCATTATCAATTCAACAATGAAAAATCTATTTTTCAACTCAAATTAATTGATCTAAATCAACCAAGTCAAATACACCTATTTATAGTGTCTTTTTAACAATATAACAAACAAATTCCGCTGTTAATGTTACGTAAAATCGCGTAATATCCCCATCTGAGTACGACTGTCAATTTAGATTACCTATATTTACACGTACTTTTTTTGGGTATTCACGCATCGTAAGATGTTTAATTATTCGTAGCACCGGAAGCAAAATATGAGCTCTCATTCACCTATAAAAACTGACTATAACTATAAAGTTGTACGACAGTTTACTGTGATGGCCGTTATCTGGGGTATTGTTGGTATGTCAGTAGGTGTGCTAATTGCAGCACAGCTAATTTGGCCTGCACTAAATTTCGATACACCTTGGTTAACTTATAGCCGTCTTCGTCCCCTACATACCAATGCAGTAATTTTTGCATTTGGTACTTCGGCCCTAATGGCAACATCTTTTTATGTTGTTCAACGTACATGTCAAGCGCGCTTATTTGGTGGCGTTTTACCTGCAATTGTCTTTTGGGGTTGGCAACTTGTTATTATCTCTGCCGTTATATCATTACCACTTGGTTATAATACAACTAAAGAATACGCAGAACTTGAATGGCCGATTGATATTTTAATCACCTTTGTTTGGGTTATTTATGCCGTTGTATTCTTTGGTACCATCGTTAAACGCCGCACGTCGCACATTTATGTTGCGAACTGGTTCTTTGGCGCATTCATCTTAACCGTCGCAGTTTTACATATTGTAAACAGTGCAGCTATCCCACTAAATGGAATGAAATCTTATTCTATTTACGGTGGTGCTATTGATGCGATGGTTCAGTGGTGGTACGGCCATAATGCAGTAGGCTTCCTTCTAACTGCTGGTTTCCTAGGCATGATGTATTACTTCGTTCCTAAACAAGCTAATCGTCCTGTTTACTCATATCGCTTATCTATTGTTCACTTCTGGGCATTAATATCGTTATACATTTGGGCTGGTCCTCATCACCTTCATTACACTGCACTACCTGATTGGACTCAATCAGTTGGTATGGTAATGTCATTAATTCTATTTGCGCCATCCTGGGGCGGTATGATTAATGGTATTATGACGCTTTCAGGAGCATGGCATAAACTACGTTATGACCCTATCCTTCGTTTTCTAATTGTATCTTTATCTTTCTACGGTATGTCTACGTTCGAAGGTCCAATGATGGCAATTAAGAGTGTCAACGCATTATCGCATTACACTGACTGGACTATTGGTCACGTACACTCAGGTGCACTCGGTTGGGTTGCAATGGTATCTATTGGTGCTATCTATCACTTAATCCCAGTGTTATTTAATCAGGGTCGTATGTATAGCATTAAGCTTATCAATGTTCACTTCTGGTTAGCAACTGTTGGTACAGTTCTTTACATTGTAGCAATGTGGATCTCTGGTGTTATGCAAGGGCTGATGTGGAGAGCGGTAAATGCTGACGGTACTTTAACGTATAGTTTCGTTGAATCACTTCAAGCTTCATACCCATTCTACTTTGTACGCTTCCTTGGTGGTGTGTTCTTTGTGACAGGTATGTTACTTATGGCATATAATGTCTTTAAGACAATCTCTGCTGCAGATCACTCAATCAAAGCTGATGCTGAAGCTGCATAATCCAGGAGAATGTTATGAAACATGAATTAATTGAAAAGAACATTGGTTTATTAGCGATATTCATCGTTATTGCTATCAGTTTTGGTGCAATGGTTGAGATCACACCATTGTTCTGGCAAAAAGATACGACTGAGCCTTTAGACACTCTACGCCCTTATACGGCACTAGAGATGGAAGGTCGTGATATCTACATGCGTGAGAACTGTGTAGTTTGTCATAGCCAAATGATCCGTCCTTTCCGTGCAGAAACAGAGCGCTATGGTGCATATTCTGTTGCTGGTGAGTCTGTTTGGGAGCATCCATTCTTATGGGGTTCTAAACGTACTGGTCCAGATCTAGCGCGTGTTGGCGGTCGTTATTCTGATGATTGGCATCGTGCTCATTTACTTGATCCACGTAGTGTTGTTCCTGAATCAAACATGCCTGCTTTCCCTTGGTTAGCTGAAAATGTATTAGATGGTTCAGAATCTGCTAAGAAACTAAGTATCTTCAAAAACTACTTTGATGTTCCTTACACAGATGCCGATATTGCTGGTGCAGAAGCCGCAGTGAAAGGCAAAACTGAACTAGACGCTTTGGTTGCTTACCTGCAATCATTAGGTCATGCATTAAAATAAGGGGATAACTTATGGATTACGGTACATTTCAAGGGGTTTATACCCTAATACTAATGGCCATTTTTATCGGTATTATTGTTTGGGCTTACAGCAAACGTCAAAAACGTTCGTTTAATGAAGCTGCTAACTTAGTATTTGCTGATGAAACAGTCCACAGTGATTCACTTAATGGAGAGCAGAAAAATAAATCTGCTCGTATTTAGGAGTTTATGATTATGAGTACTTTTTGGAGTATTTGGATCACAGTGATCACACTAGGTAGTATTTTTGGTTGCCTAGCTATTCTTTGGATATGTAACAAAAACGATACAGGTGTTAAAGAAGGCGAATCAATGGGTCACTCTTTCGATGGTATCGAAGAGTTAAACAACCCATTACCAACATGGTGGAAATACTTATTTATTTTCACTTGTATTGGTGGTTTCATCTATTTTGCTCTTTACCCTGGCCTAGGTGCTTATAAGGGCCTATTAGGTTGGACAAGTGCAAATGAATACCAGCGCGAAGTTTCGTCTGCAGATGACAAATATGCAGCTGTATTTAACAAATTAGTTAAAACAGAAGAAAGTAACTTTACTGAATACCGTGAAATTGCTGACATCGCGAAAGACCCTGAAGCAGTGAAAGTAGGCCAACGTCTGTTTTTACAAAACTGTTCACAGTGTCATGGTTCTGATGCACGTGGTGCTAAAGGCTTCCCTAACCTAACTGATGGCGATTGGTTATACGGCGGTACAACTGCTGATATCAAAACTACTATCATGCACGGCCGTGCTGGTGTAATGCCAGGTTGGTTAGCTGTATTAGGTGATGAGAAAGTCGATAATGTAGTCACTTATGTTGTTGGTTTATCTGGCCGTAAAGTTAATGCTCGTGATGAAGCAGCAGGTAAAGAAGTATTCCTTCAAACTTGTTCTGCTTGTCATGGTGCTGATGCTAAAGGCATGACTATGCTAGGTGCACCTAACCTAACGGACAAAACTTGGTTGTACGGTGGTTCACGTAAAGTAATCCAACAAACAATCAGTTATGGTCGTAACGGTGTAATGCCAGCATGGGGTAAAATCCTTGGTGAAGACAAAGTAACGCTATTAAGCAGTTATGTTTACAGTTTAAGTGTAAAGTAACGTAATAGTGGTTATTTAAAGCTCCATTTACTGAATGGAGCTTTTTTTTTGGCTATAACTTTGTTAAATTTCGCATTTCCCTTTTTGGAGTTCACAATGAAATCTTATTGGTATAAAGAACCGTGGTTCTGGTTTGTCATTTTCTTTCCTGTATTAGCCGTGGTTGCTGGCACTTCGACTTTTATTATTTTTCAAAACAATCAACCTGATATGGTTTCTGACGATTATTATAAAGACGGTAAAAAGATCAACCAAGACTTAACTAAATACCATGAAGCTTTGGTTCGAAATATTACTTTCAGCCTAAAATTCGACGACGGTTTCGCCGTGTTCACACCTTCTACAGGAGATATGACAAAGAACGAAGCGCTTAACATTTCATTTTTCCATGTCACATTGGCGAAACATGATATATCAGTACTGGCAACAGCCTCGGGTGACGGAAGTTACCGTGTAGAAATTCCAGACGATATGCTAAAAGGTAAATGGCGTGTGCGTGCCGAGTCTTTTGATGGAAAATGGCGCATTCAAGAATACGTTCAATATCCAAATACTTCAGTAATTAAGTTAGACGGCGAGCAAGATTAATGTCAAACGGGACTAATTGTTACCACTGTGGCGAAAGTGTTTTAGCTGCTGATAAAAATAAATATAAAGTGTATATCGCACCTGAAGAACGTGAAATGTGTTGTCCAGGTTGCATGTCTGTCGCTGAAATGATCGTCGGTTCGGGTTTAAGTTCGTATTATGAACACAGAACTGATTTATCTCCCACAGCAAAGCAATTAGTACCGGATGAATTATTACGATTAGAAATATATGACGATAATGAAATTCAAGATGAGTTTGTTTATCAGGATGGTGAAATAAAAGAAATCACCCTCACAGTTGAAGGATTAACCTGCGCCGCCTGTGCTTGGTTAATCGAAAAAAGTTTACGTAACACCCAAGGTATTCACTTCATCAACGTAAACGCAACAAGTAACCGTATTACGATCAAGTGGATTGATGCACAAATAAAGTTAAGTGATATCTTAAAACGAATTAGTAATTTAGGTTACAGTGCATCGCCTTTTCAAGCAGACCAACATGAATTGATGTACAACAAGCAACTTAAATCTTATTTCAGACGATTAGGTTTAGCCGGATTAGCGACAATGCAAGTAATGATGTTTGCTGTTGCGCTCTACTCTACTTGGTTTGGTGATATGGAAGAGATGTATCGTCAGCTTTTCCGCTGGGTAAGTTTGATTGTTGCGACACCCGTATTACTTTATTCTGCACAACCTTTCTACTCAAATGCCTTGCGTAATTTACGCACTAGAACCTTAGGTATGGACGTCCCTGTTTCAATCGCATTACTTGGTGCTTATACAGCCTCGGCCTATGCAACCATGACTGGCACAGGTGAAGTTTATTTTGAATCGATTTCAATGTTTACTTTCTTCTTATTATTTGGGCGATATTTAGAGCTGAGAGCCCGTAAGAAAACGTCTGAGCTGAGCGCGAACATGGCCAAGCTTATTCCTAACATGGCATTGCGTGTTGATAAAGATAAAATCGAAAAACTAATTCCCACAAAACAACTTGAAATCAACGATCACGTTATTGTTAAAATCGGTGAAGTGATCCCTTGTGATGGCACCATAGTTACCGGTGAGACAAGTGTTGATGAATCTATGCTAACTGGTGAGTTCTTACCCATTGCAAAGTCAGTTGATAGTGGTGTTTATACAGGTAGTCTTAATGTTGAACAGACCATTATCGTATGCGTGACTAAAACGCACAAACACAATATGATTTCAGAAATTATTCGCTTACAAAATACAGCGCAGTCATCAAAGCCTCAGATTTCTATTTTAGCCGATAAAATATCACGTTATTTTGTTCTTTCGTTATTAATCATATCCGCTGCTACTTACTTGTTTTGGTTAGGTCATGATCCAGATAAAGCGTTTTGGGTCACCTTATCTGTACTTGTAGCAACCTGCCCTTGCGCATTATCACTGGCGACACCAACAGCACTAACCTGTGCAACCAGTTTCTTATCTCAACGCGGTATTTTAATTCGTAAAGAGCACGTGCTTGAATCGCTGACCAAAGTTGATGAGATCGCATTTGATAAAACAGGAACATTAACCAAAGGCGCATTCTCTCTAACGAGTATTAAATCGGACAGTGAATTACAAGAAAACGAATTATTACGCATAGCAACGTCTTTGGAGCAGCACTCAACACACCCGATAGCGTCTGCCTTTAAATCAAATATAGAAAAAATTCAATTTAATACAACTGAAAATCATATTGGTTTAGGTATTACGGGAACGCTTGGTGATGATACTTACAAAATAGGCTCTTCTACCTTTACACAGCAGACAAGCTCAACATCAGATGGTAAAGAGATCGTTGTTTATTTAATTAAAAATAATGACTTAATTGCACGTTTTTATATTCAAGATGAAATGCGTGAAAACGTTTCAACCACATTGGATTATATTGCAAATACTGGCTTAGACGTGACCTTGCTTACTGGTGATACAGAAAACAACACCAACAAAGTAACCGACGGTTTAGCAATAACAAATAAAAAAACAAGTCAATCACCAGAAAGTAAACTTGCTTACATCAATCAGCAACAAGCAGGAGGAAAATTAATGCTGATGGTTGGTGATGGGGTTAACGATGCGCCAGTACTCAGTGCTGCGACGGTATCTGTTGCAATGGGAGAAGGCTCTGACCTTGCTAAAAATAGTGCGGATGTTGTGTTATTGACTACCGATTTCATTGCGATGAAATATATGCTGGCTACTGCGACAAAAACATATAAAATAATAAAGCAAAACTTAATGTGGGCGCTCGGTTATAATTCATTAATTTTACCGTTGGCAATGTCAGGAAGCGTACCTCCGTATATTGCGGTAATAGGAATGTCACTCAGTTCACTGCTTGTTATTGGTAATTCATTAAGGCTGTTAAAGTAATGGAAATTATTTTTATGTTAATCCCGATTGCGATTATTTTTGTTGCAATCGCAGTGGGTATCTTTTTTTGGGCCGTTAAATCAGACCAATTTGAAGATTTAGAGCGCGAAGGTAGTAATATCTTGTTTGACGACCATGATAATAACAACGAATCACCGATTGTTAAACCTGTAGTCAAGCATGATAACTAGTTTTGTCGCTGCTTTTATGATTGGTATCTTAGGTGCTGGTCATTGTATCGCAATGTGTGGCGGTATTTCTGGCGCCATCGCACATGCAAACACTCAATCATCACCTCAGACTACATCTCTCGCTCCATTATTTTATAATCTAGGGCGAATTACTAGCTACACGCTAATAGGCGCAATTGTCGGTTACACAGCACAAATTGGCTTAAATTTTGGTGCCGGCTACGACTTATTAGTGATCTTACGCTTTGTTTCTGGTATCACACTCATATTGATTGGTTTATATATTGCGCAACTCAATTCAACGATTCTTCAACTTGAAAAAGTGGGTCGTTTAGTCTGGCGATATATTCAACCAGTTGCTCGCCGATTTTTGCCATTAAAAACACCTTATCACGCCTTCCCGCTTGGTTTTTTATGGGGCTGGTTACCGTGTGGTTTAGTTTATTCAGCACTAACACTCGCTTTAGCGAGTGGGTCAGCATTAGAATCTGCATTAACGATGTTTGCGTTCGGGTTAGGAACCTTCCCTATTATGTTCTTAGTTGGAAGCTTATCGAGTAAATTTAACCGCTTAATACAAAATGCAAAATTCAAAAAAATGAGTGGTTTATTACTCATTTTATTCGGCTTACATATTATTTATATAGCATTAGTACAATTGAGTGCTTCTAGCATTTAAATTTGGTACAATATTGACATATATCAAAAGAGTTTATTGGAATTATGGCCTTAGATAAAAAGATCCCAACACGAATTGCTACTTCAAAGTGTGAAATCCACTGTCAAAACTGCAGCATTAGCCAACTTTGCATACCATATTCTTTGAATGATTCAGAGCTAGATTCTCTCGACCAAATTATTGAACGCAAAAAGCCGTTTCAAAAGCACGATGAAATTTTTAAAGCCGGCGATAAAATTAAATCACTTTACGCTATCCGCTCAGGATCTGTTAAATCATACACGATTACAGAACAAGGTGATGAACAAATCACGGGTTTCCATCTCGCAGGTGATTTAATCGGTTTTGATGCATTAAGCTCCGGTATTCACCCAAGTTTTTCTCAAGCATTAGAAACATCTATGGTTTGTGAAATACCTTATGACACCCTTGATGACTTAATTGGTAAAATGCCGATGTTACGTCGCCAAGTAATGCGCTTAATGAGTGGCGAAATAGCAGCTGATCAAGAAATGATTTTGTTATTAAGTAAAAAGAACGCTGAACAGCGTCTTGCTGCTTTTTTAAATAATCTCTCGGTACGTTTCTCTGAGCGCGGTTTCTCACCTAAAGAATTCCGTTTAACCATGACCCGTGGTGATATCGGTAACTATTTAGGTCTTACGGTTGAAACAATCAGCCGCCTACTTGGTCGTTTCCAAATAAGTAAAATGATTGAAGTTAAAGGAAAATACATCAGTATTTTAGATCGTGAGGGTTTAGCTTTACTCGCTGGTAAGAAAGAATCTTAGTTCACAGCGCTTAACTTATAGCCCATAAAATGCAGTACATTTATGGCATCTATCACAAATTGAGATATAGTTAAATAAGTAAAATTGTTGATTGTGTATAATCAATATAAGAAACATATACTTACTCTATATTCAATTAGTGATGAAGGTGCCTTATGAATAAATATAAAAATATTCTAGTGGTTGCAGATCCAGTTAATACGCCACAAGTTGCGTTATCCCGTGCATTATATCTTGCATCTCAACAAGATAACGTATCAATTACCCTTCTTCTTGTTATCTATGACCTTTCTTATGAACTAACATCTCTATTTTCGAGTGATGAACGTCAGTCAATGCAAGATGCAATTGTTGCCGAAGAACAAAAATCATTTACGCAGCAATTAAAACAAGATTATTCAGGTGTGAATATAAAGTTAAAGCTAATTTGGCATAAGCGTCCTTTCGAATCAATCTTGGAAGAAGCTAAACTCAATAATCACGATTTGATTGTAAAAACTACGCACGATCATAATAAGCTAAGTGCCGTTATGTTTACACCAACTGATTGGCATTTGTTGCGTAAAAGTCAATGTCCAGTATTGCTTGTTAAAGAGCATGAATGGCCGATTGGGGGTAATATTGTTGCCGCTATACAAGTGCTTGAAACAACGAGCCTCAGTTCTGAAGATGATAACTCCATTAATGGAAGAATTACTCAAGAAGCGCTGCAGCTAAAAGAATTACTTAATGCAAATATACATTTAGTGAATGCTTATCCAAGTACACCTGAACATATATCGATAGAAATCCCTAATTTTGATGCAGTCGCATATAATCAAGAGATTGAAGACCATCATAAAAATACCATGTATACCCACGCAGCTAAGTTTAACGTGGCCAAAGAAAATGTTCATATTCAATCTGGTGCACCAGAGGATGTGATTGCTGATGTTGTTCAAGCAGTAGATGCCGAATTAGTGATACTTGGCGCACCAACACGTAATGGACTTTCTGCATTTCTAATCGGGAATACGGCTGAAATGGTGATTGATTCAATTAACTGTGACCTTCTAGCGTTAAAATAATTATCAATTTCTAATGTGACATCTTACGGTAACACTCTGCCCTTGCTCTGGAACTTGCATTTCCGGCTTGCTTGGGTATACTGCGCTGCTTACAGCAATATTTATCCTGAGTGTCCCAATGAATCCTGAAAACCTTACCGCTTTAGAAAAAAAGCAATTTGCTAAACTGCAAAAAAAACTGCGCCACGAAACAGGTAAAGCAATCGTAGATTATAATATGATTGAAGATGGTGACAGAGTCATGGTTTGTTTGTCTGGTGGTGCTGATAGTTTTACAATGCTTGACATTTTAATTCAATTACAAGCAGCTGCACCGATTAGTTTTGACATTATTGCGGTTAACTTAGATCAAAAACAACCGGGTTTCCCTGAAGATATTCTTCCCCGCTACCTTGAGAATCTTGGAATTGAATACAAAATTGTTCAGAAAGATACTTACAGTATCGTTAAAGATAAGATTCCAGAAGGAAAAACAACGTGTAGTCTTTGTTCTCGTTTACGTCGCGGTATTCTGTATAACGCAGCGGTAGAATTACGTGCAACCAAACTTGCTCTTGGCCATCATGCTGATGATATCGTTGAAACATTATTTTTGAATATGTTTCATGGTGCTAAAATGAAAACAATGCCACCAAAACTAATTTCTGACGATAAGCGTAATATTGTTATTCGCCCACTTGCATATTGCCGCGAAGCAGATATTAAAGCTTACTCAGCCTTTAAAGCATTTCCTATTATTCCTTGTAACCTATGTGGTTCACAAGAAAACTTACAACGCCAAGCGGTTAAAGCAATGCTAGCACAGTGGGATGAAGCAAACCCTGGTCGTGTGAATAATTGCTTTAATGCCATTCGCAACATAGTGCCAAGTCACCTTGCTGACACCAATGTATTTGATTTTGTAAATATGGATTTAGAACGCGCTGATGAGTTAACTGAATTTGATACAGCGTTTGATAATGAAATTGAAATGGTCTCTGTTGAAAAATCTAAAACAGGTGTAGAAAACTTTGACCCAAACGACGCTATTACTGTTGTTGAATTATAGAGTTTTCTAATTTTAGAAATAAAAAAGCACTGCATCACTGCAGTGCTTTTTTTTATTCAATTTTTAACTTATTTAATTTTATTCTCTAATTCAGAGTCAATCAAATTTCAGTTAGCGGTACGATACGTAATGGTTGCTTACTGAATCTGATTCCAGCAATTTTATCGTGAATAATTTCATCCTGAGATAACGAAATTTGTTTACCGCTTTTAAATAAATTACCGCTGGTGGTATAAGCATCGACAGGCTCATCAAAAATAAATTGTACGCCCACAGTTGCAGGTAAATTCATTCGACCAAAATAACCGGCCATATTCCCTAAAAACAGATCAAACTCTTCAATTTGCCTCACTAAAGATAAAGTTGAATATTCTGTACTGTTATTTTCTGCCGCCATAATTTGGAACGCAAGGTCACACGACGCTTTATCTGTCACGTTCACGTGCAGTTTTGCTTTATTGTCACGTAGTTCTTTATCGTAAGGGAGCAGCAGCTCTGAATCAGACCCAATTTCAACATCAGTAATAGCGCCTTCGAAATTAATAAATGCATTTTCGATCTGGCAATGTTTACCTGTCTGACTATTATTAAGGAAAACACCAATTTTTGTATTAACGTACTGTTCTTTTTTACTATTTTTTATTCTGTTATAAAAACCATCATAACCAACGACTAATTCTTGGGCGCTTAAAGAAGGGACAAGGAGACTTGAAAGAAGCACCACTTTTATGAAATAGTTATTAAACATGATCTGTTCCTTAATAAATAAGTAAAAGTAAGGGGGTATTATTGTCTCGCTGATTATACCTAAAATAAGTCATAAATTAGAGCATATATTTCGACTTTATCACTTTTAAAGTTTTAAAAATGACCTGAATATGTTTTAAACGCATTATTTTTATTGAAGTGCAAATTTATGCTTCATTTCTGTGAACTATAGCATTAGAATTCACGTAAATTGTTCATCTTATTCGATTAGATGGACCTCTTATCATTTAGGTTTATTGATGCTTAATAAAAATCAAAACTCAATCATTAGACTTGCTAACGCAAAAAAGTCATTTGATAACAAACTTATTATTAATGATTTAACATTAGATATTTATGATGGTGAATTTGTCACAATTTTAGGCCCTTCTGGCTGTGGCAAAACAACGGCATTACGTGTGCTTGCTGGATTAGAAACGCTTGATAGCGGTGATGTATACCTTGAAAATACATGCATCACAAATGTTTCAGCAGAAAAGCGTAATACCAATACCGTTTTCCAAGGCTATGCACTGTTCCCCCACATGACAGTGTTTGAAAATATAGCCTTTGGTTTGCGTATGAAAAAAATTGCGGAATCAGAAATCAAACAACGTGTTGATGATATTCTTGCCATCGTAAAGCTAACCGATTTTAAAGATCGCCAGCCAGCTCAACTTTCAGGTGGTCAACAGCAACGTGTGGCAATTGCACGAGCAGTGATTAATCAGCCAAAAGTACTGTTATTGGATGAATCGTTAAGCGCATTAGATTATAAGCTACGTAAAGAAATGCAGAACGAGCTTAAAATGTTGCAACGAAAGCTAAACATTACCTTTATATTCGTTACGCACGATCAAGAAGAAGCATTAACAATGTCTGATCGTATTATTGTAATGAACAACGGGAACGTTGAGCAGATCGGTACACCTCGAGAAATTTATGAAACGCCGATTAACTTATTCGTGGCTAAGTTTATTGGTGAAATAAATATATTCCCTGGTGCTATTGAATCATGCCTAGGCGAAGGTAAATACATTGCCAATGTGCATGGCTGTCAGTATACGATTTCAACAGCGCTATTGTTAGAACTCGATCAACAAGTCCATATTTTACTACGACCAGAAGATTTAAGAATTAAAGAAATAGACGCTAAAGCTACGTCTGCACAGATTACAGGGCATATTATCGAACGAAATTACAAAGGAATGACACTAGATTCGGTTATCCGCTTAGATTCAGGTGAAAGAGTACAAATTAGTGAATTCTTTGACGAAGATGATCCAGATTTTGACCATAGCCTTGGACAGAAAGTTGCTGTTTCCTGGGTTGAAAGCTGGGAGGTTATCTTAAAAGATGAATAATTCGTCGCTTTTTAAGCGTTTCTCTATTGGGCTTTTACTTGTTTGGTTAAGTGTTTTCGTATTGGTACCTAACTTCATGATTATCGTCACCAGTTTTTTGACACGCGATGATGCAAACTTAATAAGCTTAACTTTTACGTTAGACAACTATGTACGTTTATTTGATCCCTTGTACTTTAAGGTATTAAGTCACTCCGTGTATATGGCGAGTATAGCAACGTTTATCTGCTTAATTATTGGTTACCCTTTTGCTTATACGATAGCCCAGTTACCTAAAAAAGTACGACCAGTGTTGTTATTCCTAATTATTGTACCGTTTTGGACAAATTCATTAATTAGAACATACGGAATTAAGATCTTATTAGCTAAAAAGGGTCTACTTAACGCTTTATTACTCAATTTACATATCATTGATAAGCCGTTAAAGCTGATGTACACCGAGTTTGCAGTCATTTTTGCTTTGGTCTATATATTACTGCCATTTATGATTTTACCTTTGTATTCGAGTATTGAAAAAATAGATAAAAGCTTGATTGAAGCTGCGAAAGATCTTGGCGCATCTAAGTTTACGACTTTTTTAAAAGTGGAATTGCCTTTGACAATGCCGGGGATTATCGCAGGTATGTTATTAGTATTTTTACCTGCCATGGGGATGTTTTATATTGCAGATCTTGTCGGTGGAGCTAAAAACTTACTGATTGGTAATACAATTAAAACACAATTTTTGAATATTCGGGATTGGCCGTTTGGTTCTGCTGCAAGTATCACCTTAACAGTGTTCATGGCAGGCTTACTACTTTTCTATTATAAGGTAGGTAAATCGATTAAAAAAAGAGGTAACAATGCTTAAACGTCATATATCTAAAGTATTGTTATTATTAGTATACATATACTTATATACCCCTATCTTTATTTTAATCGGAAATTCGTTTAATGCCTCTAAATACGGCTTAAAATGGAAAGGATTTACGACAACATGGTATGAACTACTTTGGAGTAACGATACATTACTCCAAGCGGCATTTAACTCGATAACCATTGCTGTTTTTGCATCATCAATTGCCGTCGTTATAGGTACATTGGGTGCTGTGGCTTTATTTAAGCATCAGTTTAAAGGTAAAAAGTTTATATCTGGGCTACTCTTTGTTGTGATGATGTCTCCCGATATTGTGATGGCGATTTCATTATTAGCTTTATTTATTATACTTGGTTTAGATCTTGGCTTTGCTACCTTACTTATCGCTCACATAACCTTTTGTATCCCGTTTGTTGTCATCACGGTTTACAGTCGTTTAAGTAATTTTGATAACGCGATATTAGAAGCCGGTAAAGATTTAGGCGCAAGCGAAGCAACAATCTTTAAACGTATTATTTTGCCCATTGCGAAACCAGCCATTATTGCGAGTTGGTTATTATCATTTACCTTATCGCTTGATGATGTAATTGTGAGTTCGTTCGTGACGGGGCCTAGTTTTGAAGTACTCCCATTGAAGATATATTCAATGGTTAAGGTTGGTGTTTCGCCAGAGGTTAATGCACTAGCTACTGTTATGATTTTAATATCGATTTCGTTTGTTATTGCCGCAGCCCTTATTAATAAAGGTGAAAAGTAGATTCTCTAGCATCGCTTTTACTTGTTATGCAGCCTTGTGCTGCTGTTGTTTACTATTAAATAAAAAGAAGAAGTCAAATTACTATGTTTAAATCAACCGTAAAGTGTATAGCCGCTGCCCTACTTTTTAGTAACTCAGCCTACGCAACAACCATTAATTTTTATAACTGGTCTGAATATATCCCGCCAGGCCTATTAGCTCGTTTCACTGAAGAAACAGGTATTAAAGTTGTTTATTCAACGTATGAATCCAACGAGTCAATGTACGCGAAATTAAAAACATATGATAAGAATGGTTATGATCTTGTTGTACCATCAACGTATTTCATTAGTAAAATGACAAAAGAAGGCATGCTTCAAGAAATCGATCATAAGAAGCTGACTAATTTTGGCAACCTAGATCCATCTCTATTAAACAAAGAATACGATTTAGGCAATCGTTATAGTATCCCATATATCTGGGGCGCTACAGGTATTGGTGTGAACACTGCAGATATTGAATTAGCATCTGTAACAAGTTGGACAGACTTATGGGATCCTAAATGGGAAGGTCAGCTATTATTAACAGATGATGCCCGTGAAATATTCCACATGGCATTAAAAATACAAGGTCATTCAGCGAATACACAAAACGAAGAAGAATTAGCACAAGCATATGAGTTATTAAAAAAACTAATGCCTAACGTACTTGTATTTAATTCTGACACCCCGGCTAATCCGTATATCGCAGGTGAAGTTGAATTTGGTATGATTTGGAATGGCAGCACGTATATGGCGCAACAAGAAGATAGCGACATTACGATGGTATATCCAAAAGAAGGTGCTGTTTTTTGGATGGACAGCTTAGCAATTCCAAAAAACGCAAAGAACGTTGATGCAGTACATAAACTTATCGACTTTTTATTACGTCCAGAAGTTGCAGCTGAAGTCGCTTTAGAGATTGGTTATCCAACACCCAACAAGGCAGCTAAAAAATTACTACCAAAAGCGTTTACCGAAAACAAGATCGTATTCCCTGATGCAGAAACAATTGCAAACGGTGAGTTCCACTCTGATGTTGGTGAAGCGAATATCATTTACGAACGTTATTACGAAAAGTTAAAAGCGCAAAACCTGTAAGGTTATCCGCGATTTAGAACTGATAATAGATAATAAAAAGGTGCATCATATATGCACCTTTTTATCGCGTTTAATTCGAATTTATTATTTTAAAAGAACTGTTTATCTCTCGCCATTAATTCATCTACTAACTCTCTCACTTCATCAGTTGCATTACCAATTCGGTGTTCTTGAAAATTATCCGAGATATGCGTTGAGTCTAAATTGATTTCGATAGTATGTGCACGTACTTTATGTGCTTCATTGACAAAATCAGCCGCTGGGTAAACAGAGCCCGAAGTCCCGATAGCAATAAAGAGGTCAGCCGTGCTTAATGATTTATAAATATCATTCATAAATAAAGGCATTTCATTAAACCAGACAATATGTGGACGAAGATTACCAGGTTCTTTGCAACACGGGCATTTTAATGTCTTATTTAATTGCTTGTAGGGGAATAGTTTATGTGTCTTTTCACAACGTGCTTTGACTAACTCGCCATGCATATGAATAACATTTTTCGCGCCACCACGTTCATGTAAATTATCTATATTTTGCGTGATAATACTGACATTACCAGAATAGTTGTTTTGTAATTCAGCTAATGCTATATGTGCATCATTAGGCTGAACACTAGGCAATGATAATTGATTAAATCGTTGATTATAAAAACTATAAACTAACTCAGGATCTCGACGATAACCATCTAGAGTGGCAATATCATCAATGTGATGCTTAGCCCATAATCCATCACTTGCACGGAATGTTTCAATACCTGATTCAGCAGAAATACCTGAACCCGTAAGGATTACTATGTTGTTATAGTTGTCGAACATTTAACTTCTCTTTGTAATAAATCTTGTATTAACCATATCATTTTTGTGCCTTTTCCGCACGATGAAATACTTATTTTAGATGATTTTTTTATGTTATGTGATACGTATTTATGCCGGATAATTGGGGTGTTATTAAACGATATAATCGCCGCTAACTATATGGGAAATTTATATAAATAAGGAGTTATATGATTACCGAGAGTGGCATAATTGAAATGATAAAACCTGATTGGGCAGTCCTGCCGACCACCACAATCAGTTACGGAATGATTATTTTTTTTTCGCTACGGCTTTTTTAACGCGTTTGTTTGATACTTTTTTTGCCGTTTGTTTAACCGCGACAACTACTTCACTCGCTTCTTTTACAACGGGATTACTTGTTGTCGGTGCGACAACTTCAGCGACAGTTTCAACAGCAGTTGTAACTTGAGCCGAAACACTTGCCACTTTTTCCGTTACAGCAATCTCTACTTTTTCGACAACATCTTTAATCGCTTCAACTTCTACGATGACTTCTTTGTTTTGCTGTATTTTAGCATCTGCAAGTGCTTTTTCGATTTGATCAATTTTATCCATAATGCTATCGAATGCATTAACATCAATGTGCGTTAAAGTCGTAACCGCCTTATGTACTTTATCTTGTAACGCATCTGTAGCACATTGACTTGCTGATGTTAATTTGTCTTTTTGAGACGTAAGAGTTTGTGTTGTGTCAGCTTCTAACTTACGACCTCGTTCAACTAATTCATCGAAGATTGATTGGCTTTTAGTTACAGTATTTGATGCTGATTGATAACCTTTATCATAAGCACCTAAACCTGCTAACCAGATGTTACGTGTGATTTGATCTTTTGCAGACCATGCTTGTTTTGCTGCAGTAATTACTTTCGACATAAGAAACCCTTTTTGAAGCCGCTAATACAATATAAAATTTATGATTTATATATTATCGAGGGAAATTAGAAGTTACATTCCAAAATTTCAGTTACTTAAGCCTCCTCTCACACTATAAATGACTTTTTATTTAACAAGTCTTCAATAAATTACAATTAGATTGAAAATAACCAACATTTAAACTAACAAATTAACTTAAATAGAACTAAAATAGAGCTCTTTTTGCATCTTCCAGAATATAACCATGCACAGTCAGATATATAAGCTTCAAATAAATTTTATTATTAAACTCGGGCTAGCCTTACATCGTTGTGGTGCAACAAGTTATAGAATTGAAAACCATTTAACTAATTTAGCAAAATTCTGGCATATTGAAGCAAGTTTTCTTGTCACACCGACTGCATTTACATTCATATTTTCAAGTAATCCAGATGAACAGCATACCCATATCGTTCGTGTTAAACCTGCAGGTAACGACCTTGGTAAACTAGCAACAATTGATGAAATAGTTGAAAAGGTCGTCGACTCCCAAGTGACACTGGATCAAGCAATTGAGTTATTGGTTGAAGCAAAGCAACAACCTGGCTTTTATGGCGTAAAAACTGAAGCGCTTGGTTGGTGTGTGACTGGTGGCGCATTTGCAATGCTGCTGTCAGATTCAAGTTTAGATATAATAAGCTCATTTTTCTTTTCTTTTCTTGTCTTCATTTTATACAAACTGTCTGCGAACTCGTCACGGCTAGCTTCAATTGTAGAATTTTTTGCACCTTTTATCTCCGCTATTTTGGCGTGTTTTATCGCCAGTCTCGAAGTGAATATCAATGTTCCCTTTGTCATATTATCGTCAGTTATTATTTTTATTCCCGGATTAGCAATTACTGTCGCGCTAAGTGAGATCGTAAACAAAGATTTGGTTTCAGGTACTTCCAAGTTAGTTGATGCAATCATGTTACTGTTTAAACTCTATTTCGGCGCTTTACTTGGTATAACATTAGGCAACCTGATTTGGACCATTGACCCGCTAGTGCTTGATGTGAGTTACTCGTTACCCGATTGGAAAAACTACATCGCTGTCGTAGCGCTATCAACAGGTCTTGTCGTTGCGTTTAATGTGCATAAGTCTGACATGTTTTGGGGGATTTCAGCAGGTCTTATTGCTTATGTTGTTAGTACCTTTGCTGCCCAATACTTAGGTTTCACTTTAGGTACTTTTGTCGGTTCTTTCACCGTTGGTTTGTTTAGTAATATATATGCGATTATTAAAAACAGACCCGCATCAATCGTGTTGATCCAAGGTATTGTATTGTTAGTTCCTGGTAGTAGAACTTATATGGACTTAAATACTTATATTTCAGGACATGAAATATTAAATAATATTAATGACAGTGGTTTTGTTTTCATGATCTTTATTGCGATCCTTGCAGGGATGATTTTAGCAAATGCTATATTACCTGCTAAAAAGAGTTTGTAACATTATTAAACAGTAAACAACTGTATAAACATCCAGATACTCATGCTATGATTATGGCATGAGTATTTTTTATAGTTAAATCATGGCCAAAACTCCCAAAACAAAAATAAGTTTCCTCTGTTCAGAATGTGGCGCTAACTTCCCTCGTTGGCAAGGCCAGTGCAACGCTTGTAAAGCATGGAACACGTTAGCTGAATTCAAAGAACCTACATTACCGAGTCAACAACGTGCAATCGCATCTCAAGGTGGTTATGCCGGTACAATCGGTAATACCGTTAAAAAGATGTCTGAAGTATCACATGTAGCATTAAATAAAATTGATACTCAGATTGGTGAATTAGACCGTGTACTAGGTAACGGTCTAACAGTTGGCTCTATCGTGTTAATTTCTGGTGATCCTGGTGCTGGAAAAACGACGATATTGACACAGCTCTCTGCTAATCTCAGTAAGCAAATGGTTTCGATGTACTGTACTGCGGAAGAAAGCTTAGAGCAATTCAAAAGCCGAGCGATTGAACGCTTAAAAATCGATTTTGTCGAAGAAAACTTACTACTGATGTCAGAATACATCGTTTCTAACATTATGGAGCGGGCTTTAGAGGCTAAAGTTAAATTTTTAATTATAGATTCGATCCAAGCTTTAGAAAGTGAACATTGTAACGGCAGTGCGGGCTCCGTCAGCCAAGTTAAGGGCTGTGCTCAAGAACTCAGTCGATTTGCCAAGCAGCATGGTATTACCCTTATAATTATTGGTCACGTAACCAAAGGCAGTGACTTAGCGGGCCCAAAAACCCTCGAACATATTGTTGATACCCTGCTCCACATTGAAGTTAATGACAGTATTATTCGTACAATACGTGCAAGTAAAAACCGTTTTGGTGATGTAGACCAAGTAGGTATCTTCCAAATGCACAGCAAAGGCATGCTCTCTGTCGATAATCCGAGTAAGTTGTTCCTGTCTGGTGCCGACGAGCACGTAGCTGGCTCTGCAATTACTTGTATTCGTGACGGCAATCGTAATTTATTGCTTGAAGTACAATGTTTAGTATCTGAATGTGAAGCAGAAAATCAACAACGCGTGAGTATTGGTCTTAGTTTTAATCGATTAAAAATGATCACTGCAGTTCTGCGTAAACACGGACGAATTAAACTGTTCCATGATGTTTATGTTAACTTGGTTGGTGGTTTGAAACTGCCAGAAACAGACACGAGTGCTGATTTAGCGATTGCAGCATCGCTAATAAGCTCACTGAATGATAAAGAAATGTCTCGTAAACACTGTTTTATGGGAGAAATATCGCTTAGTGGTGAAGTTAGACCAATTAACGGTGGTGTTCCTCGTGTTAATGAAGCAATTAAACACGGTTTTGACGTGATCTATATTCCGAAAGCAAACTACCACAAATCAATGGAAGATAAAGGCGTTAAAATAATACAAATCGAGAAGATTGGTGATCTTTTAGAAGCTCTTAACTAACATCCTACCTAGCCTTTGATGATTTAACGCTATTGCGTGGCTTAAGTCTTAGCGTTAAATTAAAGCCTGCGATTATTTAAATGGATAAATTCATTTGCATGATGGTCTAAACTATTAGTGGTGTTATTAAAAACGACGAGCTCTCTCTGGCTTTAAGATATTCAGGGGCTGTGCTGCCCCTGAATATCTTCATGTTTTTACAACTACAGTTTAAACGTTATAATATGGTCTTCTAAATCACCCGCTTGTGATTCAGCAACCGCTTTACCACGAATAGAATAACCTAATTTATGCATCTCAGATTGGCTTCCGGTAATTAACGGATGCCATTCAGGAATATCGTTCCCTTCGAGTAAACGCTTGTAAGAACAAGATTCAGGTAACCAATGGAATGCATCTATATCATCTAATGTCACTTTAAAACAATCCGAAACATACTTAAAACGTTTCTCGTATTTCTTGCAACGACACGATTTAGTATTTAATAATTCACAAGCAACATTTGTGAAATGTATTTCATCCGTATCATCTTCAATAATTTTATGTAAACAACATTTACCGCAACCATCGCAAAGTGACTCCCACTCTGCATTAGTCATTTTAGCGAGTGTTTTAGTCTGCCAAAATTTTTCTACCATTTCATTAATCTCTAAATAATCTCGCAGCCGAACTTATAGCGGTTTGCTAGCGTTAATGCAAGTTTATCTCCACTATTAAGCAGTCCGACACCAGCTGGTGTTCCAGTGAGTACTATATCACCGGGTAACAATGTAAAGCAGGCTGTTATTTCTGTGAGTAAGGTTTCTATTGAACGCATCATTTTAGCTGTATCACCTTGCTGCCGAGTTATACCATTAACACTTAAACTAAACTCAAGTTGATTCAGATCGTTAAATTCATTGAGCGGAATGAATCTAGATATAGGGCACGAATAATCAAACGCTTTTGCCCGCTCCCACGGCTGGCCTTTTTCTTTGAGCTTTGATTGCAAGTCCCTTAATGTTAAATCAAGTCCAAGCCCTACCCCCCATATCATTTCTGCGATATTAATATCATCACCACGCTGAATAGGTGTGCTTATTAATAGAGCAACTTCAAGTTCATTATGGCATTCGCCAAGTCCTGTTGGTAATAGTAATGGCTTATCAAGACTAATTAACGCTGTTGCTGGCTTCATGAATAATAATGCTTGTTCAGGGACTTCGTTATCAAGTTCACGAATGTGATCGAGATAATTTCGGCCGATACAAACAACCTTACCTACGGGTAAGTTTAACGTTTTGTTGTTGATATTTTCATGCTTATAAATGGAGTAACTCATTTTCAATCCTTGAATTTGATCGCATCTGACAAATGTGCGACAGAAGTAGCAAAGTAATCAGAACGATTCCAACGCATAATACTTCTATAGTTGTTATAAACTAAATAGACACGGCCACCTTCACCGTCAGGCATAATAAGAGATGCATCCAGATCAACTTTAGGCAAGTTGTTTCCTTCGTAAGTCCGTATACCGAGCGACTGCCATTCATTTAATTTCTTTGTTAACTTGAGGCCTGATACTTGAGCATCATAATTATCAGGTAGCAGTACCTGTCGCCCCCAAGTATAAGTATCATCCCATTTGGCTTGTTTTAGATAGTTGGCAGCAGAGGCCAAAGCATCAGCTGTATTGTTCCAAATATCCTTTTTGCCATCCTTGTTATAATCAACAGCATACGCATTAAATGAAGATGGCATGAATTGAACTTGCCCCATTGCACCAGCCCATGATCCTTTCATGTCAGCGGCTGTAATATGGCCTTCATCAATAATTTTTAATGCAGCAAAGAATTCTTTTTTGAAAAATGTTTCACGTCTTCCGTCATATGCAAGTGTAGCGAGTGCAGATAATGTAGAGAAGTTTCCAGTATAATTACCGAAATTTGTTTCAACCCCCCACAGCGCGACAATGAATCTAGGTTGAACACCGAAATCTTTCCCTATCCTTTCTAATAGCGCTTTATTTTCCAGGAATAATTTACGCGCTTTCGCTATTTTCCATTCAGGAACAGCTCTAGGAATATACGCATCAAGTGTTATTTTTTGACGTTCGGGTTGCGCTTTGTCATGTACGATTGTTTTTTTTCTATAGTTAATACTACTGAATGCATCATTAACAGTTTGCTCACTGAACCCTAGCAATTCGGATTCAGTGCGTAAGGTAGATAGGTATTCATCGAATGTCGGCTTGGCAGACACGGCCGTTGAACTAAAAGCTAATAACACTAACCCTGCTAATTTCATTATATCTCCTTATGCGCTCTGTAAATGACGTGCTATTTATTTTCATCACGCCATTTTTTATATTCATCAAGATGATTTACAGGCGGTGGTGGCATCTGTAAATAAAATCCCGTTGTTGTTAAGTTCTCTAATACATTTTTAGTGTCAGCAAATTGTAACTTTCGAGTTTCGGTCAAATTCATCGTGACAACTAACTTAGGTTGACCAAACATACCTAATAAAGTTTCAGGAACTTGACTAAAATCGTCACGACGAGAAATAAATAAATACATCTCTTCTTTTTTATTTGTTTTATAAATTGAACACAGCATTGTTTTTCTCTTTAGTTATGAACTTGCCTATTTTGCGAGTAAAATATAACATGGCATAATGAATTATCTAAGTGCTATAACGATAAATGCTAAAAGCAGGCATGAAAACTAAGCAACCAGGGAAAAATGATGGCAGATCAGTCAATAAAATTTAAAGGGACTAGCTTTACACTTTCAGTTATTCATATAGAGAATGATGCTGCAATGGCTAATCTTCATTCCTTTATTGCCGACAAAGTATGCCAAGCCCCTGCATTCTTTAAATCTGCACCGGTGGTTGTTAATGTGGCAAACTTAGCCGAAGATATTGATTTTCAAGCTATTGAACAAGTTATCACCAATAATGGCATGAATCTTGTTGGCATTGAAGGTTGTAAAACGGCGGAACAAAAACTAAGTGTACGGGAAGCAGGCCTTTCTGTTATCTCCAATACAGCTAAAAATAATACAAGCACATTAGTATCTGCTTCAAAAATAAAACCAGAAATTCAAACAGTTATTGTTGAAAAATCTGTAACTAAGACCATAGTTCATAAAGGACAGATACGATCTGGGCAACAAATTTATGCTCAAGATGCTTCATTAACAGTGTTGGGGAACATTAGTGCAGGTGCTGAAGTGATTGCAGATGGTTCAATCCATATATATGGTGCATTACGTGGCCGTGCAATAGCTGGCGCTAAAGGTGATGATAGCGCACAGATTTTTTGTAATAAATTAGACCCGGAATTATTATCAATTAATGGCACTTATATTTTAAGTGATGCAGTGCAATCGGAATTTTTAAATACCCAAGCACAAATAAATTGTATTAATAACAAATTAGAAATTACAAAGTTCGATTAAATTCAAGGAATTAAAATGGCTGAAATTATTGTCGTAACATCCGGCAAAGGTGGCGTAGGTAAGACGACTACAAGTGCCGCTATTGCAACTGGATTAGCAATGCGAGGAAAAAGAACTGTTGTTATCGATTTCGATATCGGCTTACGTAATTTAGACTTAATCATGGGCTGTGAACGCCGTGTGGTTTATGACTTCGTTAATGTAATAAATGGTGAAGCAAACCTATCGCAAGCATTAATCAAAGATAAACGTGTAGCGAACCTAAATATTCTACCTGCGTCACAAACTCGTGACAAAGATGCGCTAACAAAAGAAGGCGTTGGAAAAGTATTAGACCAACTTGCTGAGAATCATGATTACATTATTTGCGATTCACCTGCAGGCATCGAAGCTGGCGCTATGATGGCATTATACTTTGCAGATGTAGCTGTTATCACCACGAACCCTGAAGTATCGTCTGTGCGCGATTCAGACCGTATTATTGGTATGTTACAAAGCCGTTCACGTCGAGCAGAGCAAGGTCTAGAACCGATTAAAGAGCATTTGCTTATTACTCGCTACGTACCTGAACGTGTTGCACGTGGCGATATGTTAAGTGTTGAAAACATCACTGAAATTTTAGCCGTACCGCTTGCTGGTGTCATCCCTGAATCGGGTGCCGTATTAAAAGCATCGAACTGTGGTCAACCTGTGATCCTTGATACAGAAAGTGATGCTGGACAAGCATACGCAGATACTGTTGCGAGAATTTTAGGCGAAGAGCGCGAATTTCGTTTTCTTGAAGTAGAAAAGAAAGGTTTTTTAAGCAGAATCTTTGGAGGTTAAATGTCGTTACTTGATTATTTTCGCACATCTAAACCGGATGTGTCATCTGCTAATTTAGCGAAAGATCGCTTACAAATAATTGTTGCACATGAACGTAACTTACGTGATAACACGCCTGATTATTTACCACAGTTAAAGCTGGATATACTTGAAGTGATCAAAAAGTATGTTGCTGTAACATCAGATCAAGTTCATGTACAACTTGACCAAAGAGATAACAACCTTTCAGTTTTAGAACTAAACGTGACTCTCTCTGAAGACCACTAAGAATTAAGCAAGTGTACAACACCATGTACACTTGCTATTACTTATTAGCCATTAAACCTTCGAACAAGCTATTACCTATCAGTTCAGCTCGCCAATTACTTAATAAAATAGGTTTACTACCGACAGCACGCTCAGCCTCAGTCAATTTCCACACCCAGTTTAATAATTCGTTGATGATTTTCTTTGAACCAATTAGCTCCGCTGGAATATTCGTTTTTTCAGCCACTACAGCAATCTTATTACGTATTCCTAGCACTATTTTTTTATAGCCTGGATAATCAGAAATTCGCGTTAACGGTTCAGGTAATGCTTCATCAGAAAGACTTTGAGCTTGTTTAACAAGATCGATAATCTGTTTACCGTGACGTTTAATCTCGATAGGAAGCAGCCCTAACTGATTTAAATCCCGTAATGATTTAGGCTGCTGCTTTGCAACTTCCAGAAGGTGGGCTTCTTTAACTACAAAATTAACCGCCATATCACGATTAACCGCATTATCCTCTCGCCACTCAGCCAGCGCTTGTAAGGTTGCAAGTTCACGAGGTGATAGAAATGATGCGTTTTTGAATTGTTTATAGACTGTTTTAGGGTTCTTGTTAACCATCTTACGACGACGTAAGTTATCTAGCTCTTGCAAATAAAAATCGTAATAGCCAAGTTCATCAAGTTTGGATTTTAATTCATGCCAACATGGCAGTAAATGGTACACATCAGCTGCGGCATAACTTAGCTGCTTAGTTGTTAATGGCCGTGCTAACCAGTTAGAACGAGACTCACCTTTATCTAACGTGATATTTTGAAACTCAGAAACTAAGCCGCCAAAACCGAGGGAAGAACCAAGTCCACAAAATGCTGCTGCAATTTGTGTATCATGAAAAAAATCAGGAAATTTGTTTGCAACAGTCATGAATACATCGAGGTCTTCAGAACAAGCGTGAAGAACAACGGGTTGACGGTCGAGGAGTTGCCATAATGCGCTTAGATCATCAATCGCGAGTGGATCGACTAAATAGGTTTCAGTACCGTTATATAACTGAAACAATCCTAAAATTGGGTAATAAGTACGCTGTCTGATAAACTCAGTGTCGATAGCTAAAATTTCAACTTCCGCACATTGAGCTATCATCTTCTGCAATGTTATTTGATCTTCAACTAAAATATATTCCACTTATAACCTCAAAAAAAAACCACTTTCTTACAATTTAGAAAGTGGCTTAATTTTAGCGAAATATATTACTAATTATAAGTGTTTTATTACTTTAAATTAGATCTAGTACTAATCGCGTAATTCACGGCGTAAAATCTTACCTACGTTACTCTTAGGTAATTCATCACGGAATTCAATGATACGAGGAATTTTATACGCAGTAAGGTGCTCACGACAATGCGCAATAATCTCTTCTTTCGAAATTTCACCTTTCTTAACAACAAAGATCTTCACAGTTTCGCCTGATGACTCATGAGGAACACCAATAGCGGCGGCTTCAAGGATGTTGTCATTTAGCGTTAGTACGTCTTCGATTTCGTTAGGGAATACGTTAAAGCCTGACACAAGGATCATATCTTTTTTACGGTCAACGATGTAGAAGAAACCATCTTCATCCATACGAGCTATATCACCTGTGTTTAACCAGCCATCAGCAGTCATCACTTCAGCTGTGTCTTGTGGACGCTGCCAATAACCCTGCATAACTTGAGGACCACGAACTTGCATTTCACCAACTGCGCCAGGTTTTGTTAAAACGCCACCATCTTCATCAATGATACGAACATCCGTCGATGATACAGGTAAACCGATTGAACCATTGTATTCATGTAGATCGTAAGGATTTACAGTTACAAGCGGTGAACATTCAGTTAAACCATAACCTTCAAGTAAATGATTACCTGTGATTTTTTTCCACTTTTCTGCTACAGAACGTTGAACAGCCATACCGCCACCAACTGAAAGCTTTAATCCAGAAAAATTAATCTTTGCGAATGTGTCATCATTCACAAGTGCATTGAACAAGGTATTTACACCTGTAATTGCAGTTGGTTTATGCTCGTCAATTTCCTTGATTAACGCAGGAAGATCGCGAGGATTAGTAATAAGAATATTCTTACCACCACTCAAGAAGAACAACAAGCCATTCACTGTTAATGCAAATACATGATACAGCGGTAATGCCGTAATAACGGTTTCAGTACCACGGTCAATAATACTACCGTATGCACCTTCTGCCTGTAATACGTTAGCAAGCATATTTTTGTGTGTTAATACTGCACCTTTAGATACACCAGTAGTACCACCTGTATATTGAAGGAAGGCAATATCATCAAAACCAGTTTCAACTTTAGCAAAATTCATTGAACGACCTTTATTCAACACACGGTTGAATGAGATCGCATTTGGTAAACTAAACTTAGGTACCATTTTCTTCACGTACTTAACAACTAAGTTTGTGATAACAGCTTTAACTGGAGAGAACAGGTCGCCTAACTGCGTCAAAATCACATGTTCAACAGGTGTATCTTTAATCACCTTTTCTAACACACTTGCAAAGTTTGAGATGATGACAATTGCTTTAGCACCGGAATCATTTAACTGATGTTTTAATTCACGCGGTGTATATAAAGGATTTACATTAACAATTACTAAACCCGCACGTAATACACCAAATAAGGCAATTGGGTATTGAAGTAAGTTTGGCATCATTAACGCGACACGGTCGCCTTTATTTAATTTAAGCTCGTTTTGAAGGTAAGCTGCAAAAGCACGAGATTTTTCTTCGATTTCACCATAAGTTAATGAGCAACCCATATTTACATATGCAGGGTTACTACTAAAATTTTGAACTGTTTGATCGAATATATCGTTCAAAGAACGAAATGAACCAAAATCAATTTCTGCGGGAACATTTTCCGGGTATCTATTTAACCAAACCTTTTCCACCTTACCACTCCTTTTTATTTAACTTTTTAATTTAACAAAACGACTAATTTTTATTAATCCATTTATAACCATTAGCCGCTATTGATGAAATTATTATTGTGAATCGATCTTAATTGATTAACACTCAATTAACAAATGAAATATCTATAATACACGTTTATTTAAATCTCCATTATTTAGAATTAGGTAATATAAACTCTATCTTTATCGATTAAATAAACTATTATTTTAATTTATCAACAAATTTAATGATTGTACTTGCAGTTTCAACAGAATTATCCATGTGAACATGATGCCCACCTGCAAGAGTCAAAATATCAAAATGTTCTTTATTGAATATACTTAATTTTAATTTTTCAGTAATTAAAGGATAACCTTTATCACCAACGATAATAAGGCTCCTCGTTGATATAGAAGATAAAATATCTAAAACCTGTAACTCACTGAGCCGGACTAAAGAACGCGCCTTTAATTTAGGATCTGATCGCCAGATTATATCATTGTCCCTAATAATTAAATTTCTTCTACATATCAATACAGCATTTTTCTCCGTCAAATCAGAAACAAAACAACGTGCTTTAACGACCTTTTCCAATGTCAAAGTATTAGAATAATACCTACCACTTTGATGGTAATTACAGCGACTTTCTATCCCTTTACGCAATTGGCTTACTGCTTGTTCAGCTTCTGCTGAAATTGCGCCCAACCCTTCAATTAATATTAAACGATTAACAAGCTCTGGAAATGTCGCTGCAAAAATAGAACTGATCATTGCGCCCATTGAGTGCCCGACTATACTGACTGGTCCCCAATGCTGTGTTTTAATTATTTGATAAAGGTCTTCTACCCATTCAATAAAATTGTAATGGCCTACCTTATGATCAGAATAACCATGACCGGGTAAGTCTATAGCAATGAATTGATATGGTAATGAACCATCATCTAAATTACGTTTTAATTCTTCAACAAGAGGGATAAAGCTTGCAGCATTATCTAACCACCCATGAACAGCCAGTAAAATAGGTTTAGACTTATTACCATAGCGTAAACCCGCAATAGTTTTACCGTTGACCTCTATACTAAAGCTATTCATTAGAATTTACTCTCTACCCGGTAGTTTTTTCCAGGTTACTGTATCGCGAACGTAAACAGGCATAGCATCTTCGACTGCAACCGCGTGACCCAGTTCAAACTCAGCCGCTGCAATAGCCAGCATATCCAATGCACTTGGGAACTGTATACCTTCACATACTGTTAGTTGAGCAACCTTTAAATCAGCAAGTTGTTCAGCATAAGTCGACCAACCCGTACCGAGCGTATGGAATGCAGTTTCTGATTTATTAAAATCAGCTAATAGTTGATCAGGCGTAATTACAATTTCCTTATCAACTAATGTCATTACGCCCACTTCATTGAGCTTGTAATGAGCAAAATATATTTCGCCCATACGTGCATCAATTGCCGGTAATACGTCAGTTACATTGTGTAACCGATGAGCACCTTGCGCCATCGCTGCCAGGGTTGAAATTGGTAGCATTGGTAAATCAGCACCAAATGCTAAACCTTGCGCAATTCCCGTACCAATACGAACACCGGTAAAACTACCTGGGCCACGACCAAATGCCAGTGCATCTAAATCGTTTAATTTAATTCCAGCTTCAGTCAATAAGCTATCGACCATAGGCAATATACGCTTAGTGTGCTCGCGTGGACTTTCTAGCTCTCTCACTAATACCTGACCGTTAATGCTCAATGCGGCAGAACAATTTTCTGTTGATGTATCTAGTGCTAAAATATTACTCATAAAATTCACTTTCTAATTGTTAGTTTTCTTAATAAAAGATAAAACGCTATTTATATCTCTGGTTCGTGGCATATCAGGTAAGCTATTGATAAACGTAGCCCCATATCCACGAGAAACGATACGTGTATCACAAATAATAACACACCCTGTGTCTTTGACATCACGGATTAAACGCCCCACCCCTTGCTTTAAATTAATGACAGCCTTTGGTATTTGCAATGCAGAGAAAGGATCTTCACCTTTACGCTGGCAATCTTCGATACGCGCTTGTAAAAGAGGGTCATCGGGTGATGCAAAAGGCAATTTATCAATGATAACACAGCTTAAAGTTTGCCCACGTACATCGATACCTTCCCAGAACGAGTATGTCCCAATAAGTAACGCATTACCGTGTTCAATAAATTGGTCGAGTAAGACTTGTTTATTATCTTGTCCCTGAACAAAAATCGGCATACTTAGCTGTTGTTGCAATAAACTCGCTACTTGTCTAATCATGTAATGACTTGTACATAAGAAAAAACAGCGACCTTTGTTGGCTATAATAATGGGTGCTAATTTTTCAACCAGTATACGGGCTATATTTGGATCATTTGGCTCAGGTATATTACGCGGTACACACAACATTGCCTGGCTTTGATAATCAAATGGGCTTGCCAGAATTAACTCTTCAGCATCTGCTAATCCCATTTGTTGGCGATAATGTGAGAAACAATTATCGACCGCTAATGTCGCAGAAGTAAAAATCCAAGCTGATTTACTTTTTTCTTGTTCAGCGCTAAACCGTTCTGCAATATTAAGTGGCGTTATATTTAAAGTAAAGTTTCGCTTCGTGCATTCGTACCAATAGCTCTCGCCAGTATTATTAACCGCCATTATTTGTTGAAATATTGCTTTAATTTCCACAACACGATCAAAGCATTGATCGACAAGTTCTGTTCGACCAAGATTAAGCTTGATCACTTCATATATGAAATCAAGTTGATCTTGAAAACGTATGATTGTTTTCATTACCGCTTGTTGAGTGAATAAATGCCGCCAATTGCCACGTCCAGATTCCATCGAAAAACTCAATCTTAAATCTTGCGTAGCATTCGCTAAACCATTCGCGGCTTTAGTTACTTGTATTGAGTCCTTAAGATCTGTTCGCCCCAAATACTGCACGTCTTTACATAGCGCTTGTATCTGCTTACTGGTGATACTTTTACCAAAATATTCTGAAGCAATGTCTGGTACTTGATGAGCTTCATCAAAAACAATCACATCAGCGTCTGGTAATAGTCGACCAAACCCTGAGTCTTTAACATTCAAATCAGCAAAGTATAAATGGTGGTTAACAACCACGACATCCGCTTCAAGCGCCTTACGGCGAGCTTTTACTAAAAAACAATCTTCATAATCAGGACAATCTCGCCCTAAGCAATTATCATTGGTGGATGTGACTAAGGGTAAGATCTCTGCATCGTCTTTAAGACCGGGTACTGAGCTCATATCACCACTAATGGTGATATTGGACCAACCCTTTACTTTGACATAATCACTTAATATCGTTTGATTTTGATATTGAGTTTCTCGCCCTAACCGCGTTAATCGTTCCGTACATAGGTAGTTATTTCGACCTTTAAGTAACGCCGTTTTTGCCTTACTGTTTAATGCATCAATAATAAAGGGTAAATCGCGATTGAATAATTGTTCTTGAAGATTTTTACTACCAGTACTGATAATTGTTGTTTTATCATTAATCAATGCTGGTATTAGGTAGGCAAACGTTTTACCGGTCCCCGTTTCAGCTTCAACAATTAAATTACCCTTGTTTGTGATCACTAAATTAATGGCTTTTGCCATATCTATTTGTGGTTGACGAGCGGTATAGCCATCGATGACCTTGGCTAAAGCGCCACCCGATAAAAAATATTGCTCTATCACAAACAAGTTTCCATATAATTTTATAAGACAGCATTTAATATCATCACTGGTCGTAATAATCAAATTGATGTTTTATAAAACCGAATTTATGGTTGTTTTTCGACCCTATTTGAGAAACTAACCTCTTTATAGTTTGTTCTTTTTAACAAAATTAATCAGTAATAGTGGCATCACTCTCCACATCTGGTAAAATCGCCGTCAAATCGACAGCAACACCTCGAATCTAGCTAAATTAGTCCAAAGTAACTTGGAAGAGCCTTCAGGGATATTGAAAGAAACTCTTCCAAGTTATTTAGGTGTAAGTTTTATTTAAACGATTAAACTCAATAAGGATAGTTAACAATGAGTCTTGCTGATAAAGTATTAGCTGTAAACAATGATTTACCGATCCGTACAGATAAGCCTGTTCATAGCGGTAAAGTGCGTTCTGTTTATTGGTTAACTGAAGCTGACAGTCGTCGCCTAATCGAAGAAAAAGGTTACGATGTAGCGGCGGATGCACCTCTTGCAATTATGGTTATTAGTGACCGTATTTCTGCATTTGAATGCATTTGGCACGGTGAAGGAGGCATGCGCGGTGTACCTGGGAAAGGTGCTGCGTTAAACGCAATTTCAAACCATTGGTTTAAGTCTTTCCGTGAAAACGGTTTAGCTGATAGTCATATTCTTGATATCCCTCACCCATTCATTTGGATCGTTCAAAAAGCAAGACCAGTAATGATTGAAGCAATTTGCCGCCAATACATCACTGGTTCTATGTGGCGCGCTTATAGCCAAGGCGAACGTAATTTCTGTGGTATTGAACTACCTGAAGGTCTAACTAAAGACCAAAAATTACCAGAGCTACTCATTACACCGTCGACTAAAGGTATTTTAGAAGACATACCAGGTGTTCCAGCTGTCGATGATGTTAACATTACTCGCAAAAACATTTCAGATAACTACAAAGCATTTAACTTTAAATCTCCTGATGACATTACTTACTACGAAAAGTTACTAAAAGAAGGCTTTAACGTAATCAGTAATGCATTAGCGGATGTTGATCAAGTATTTGTCGATACTAAATTCGAATTTGGCTATGTGACAGACAGTAAAGGTCAAGACAAGCTTATCTATATGGATGAAGTTGGTACACCAGATTCATCGCGTATTTGGGATGCTGCAGCTTTCCGTGAAGGTGATGTGATTGAAAACTCAAAAGAAGGTTTCCGTCAGTTATTACTTAACCACTTCCCTGAACCGGATATTTTACTCAATAAAAACAGAATGGATGAACGTTTAGCGCTTGCTGAACATAATGTATTACCGACATCAGTATTAATGTCTGTTTCTGAAACGTATCTAAATATTGCAGAAAAGATCACTGGCGAAAAGATTATTTTATCTGATAATCCAAAAGCTGAAATTATTGAAATATTACGTAACGATTATAATCTTATCGACTAATATTATTCATACAAAAATGTATAGTATTAAACGAAAAGCAATAATATAACTCATTCTAGAGCCGTTCACCAAAAGTGCACGGCTTTTTATTTTCGCATTCCAGTGCCATTATCCCCCCGCCCGTTTTAATATCGAAATCTCTGGCATTAACTTTCGAATCCATACTTCATTATTGATTAAATATGATCAACATCTAACATTAGAGTTATTACTCAACATTATACAAGTACCCACTAGTGGGTGCTGGCAAGTGAGCGTAGAATGGCCTCAATTAATTTAATTATTGTTGAGGCACACTTCAATCAGCCCCACTCTACATGCAGGTGAAATTATGGATAGCTTTAAAATTATAGAAATAAAAGAAGGCATTTTTGCCAACAATAGCAAACAAGCAGATTCTTTACGAATTGAATTAAAACAGAAAAATAATTTACTAATAAACTTAATGTCATCTCCGGGATCAGGCAAAACAACAACCTTAGTTGCTACGATTAATAAACTTAAAAGTGAAATTAATATTGGTGTTATGGAAGCAGATATTGATTCAGATGTTGATGCTCAAACGATTGCTAAAACTGGCGTCAAAGTGATCCAGTTACACACTGGTGGAATGTGCCATCTCGATGCAGAAATGACGATGCAAGGGATACAAGAACTCGATGCGGAAGGGCTTGATTTAACGATTCTAGAAAATGTCGGTAATTTAGTTTGCCCTGCCGAATTTGACACTGGCGCGGCCAAAAATGTAATGATTCTAAGTGTCCCGGAAGGTGACGATAAACCACTTAAGTACCCTCTCATGTTCTCTATCTGCGACGTACTCCTTATTAATAAAATAGATGCTATGGGTTTCTTTGATTTTGACTTAGAAGCGGCAATTGAACGTGTGAAAAAATTAAATCCAAATATTAAAGTATTTCCAATTTCAGCTAAAACTGGCGACGGTATTGAAGACTGGACTAGCTGGCTTCGCAATGAAGTAAACGATTGGAAAAAATAAAAATAATATTTTAGCCTTGGAGACAATGTGATGGGAAAAGACAAAGTTTTAGATCTTGCCAACAAGATCAGTCGTGTTAAACGTGGTTCAAGAGCAGGTATTACGTTTGACGATCCAGAATATAAGATTTATAGCCCTTGGATGTCTGAAGATGTAGCTGAAGTTACTCTTTGCTTAAAATTACGTGAAAAAATGAGCGCATCCGACGTTGCAGCCGCTTGTGGTCGACCCGTAGAAGAAGTGGCGATACTACTTTGGGAATCTGCAGTTGGTGGGGCTGCATTTATAAATAATGTCGATGGTGTGGACATGTACTGGGTTGATATCTGGGTACCTGGCCACATGGAAATGGTTGTTAATAATAAGGAACTTATTAAAAAGTATCCAGAACTTGGTGCCGCGTTTGATGCTTTCGGTAAGAAAAAAGGTCCTTTAGCAGCGGGGAATATTCCCGTTGGATCCGGTCCAATGCGCGTAATTCCAATCGAAACCTCGATTGACGGAGAAACAAGAAATGCCTCTTATGAAGAAGTGTCTAAATACTTAAATAATAATGACGTATTTTCACTTTCTGATTGCGCATGCCGTACATCTAGAGAAGCGATGAATGAAGGTTGCGGACACCTTAAAGAAGATATCTGTATCCAAATGGGTCATGCCGCAGAATATTACATCCGTACAGGTCGCGGACGAGAAATTTCACGTGATGATGCCATCGAAGTAATCAAAAAAGCTGAAGACAATGGCTTGATGCACAGCATCCCCAATTTAGATGGTTCAGGTAAGACACACGCGATTTGTAATTGCTGTGGTTGCGGTTGTTTTGCAATGAGACTTGCCGAGCAGTGGCAAAATCCAGATATGGTGAGATCTAACTATACGGTGAAAATTGATAAAGAAAAATGTGTTGCTTGTGGTGAATGCGTTGAAGTATGCCCTACAAATGCGGTCAAACTTGGCCAGAAACTGTGTTCTCTCAACCCGACGTCAGAAAAAGAACGAGAGCTTCCACACAACACAGAATGGGGTGAAGATAAATTTAACCCTGATTATCGAGAAAACAAACAAATGGTTGATGAAGGCGGTACTGCACCTTGTAAGGCAGGCTGTCCGGCACACATTGGTGTACAAGGTTACATCAAACTCGCATCACAGGGCCAATATACTGAAGCCTTAAAATTGATTAAAATGGAAAATCCATTCCCAGCCGTATGCGGCCGTATCTGCCCAAAATTCTGTGAAGATGATTGTACACGGTGTGATATTGATGGCGCTGTTGCGGTCGATGATATTAAAAAATTCATAGCACAACAGGATATGGATGCAGAAAAACGTTATATCCCTGAAAGTAAGAATGATTACGATAAAAAAATTGCGGTTATTGGCGGCGGTCCTGCAGGCCTATCTTGTGCTTATTACCTCACAATCGAAGGCTACAAGGTCACTGTGTTTGAAAAACAACACGCGTTAGGTGGCATGTTAACACTGGGGATCCCGTCTTATCGTTTAGAAAAAGACGTGATCAATGCCGAAATTGATGTGCTAAAAGAAATGGGTGTTGAATTTAAAACAGGTGTAGAGATAGGTAAAGACATCTCACTTGCTGAGTTGAGAAAACAAGATTACAACGCATTCTACATCGCAATTGGAGCTCAAGCAGGTCGTTCACTTGGTCTTGATGGCGAAAATGCAGAAGGTGTAAGTACTGGTGTTGAATTCTTACGCCACGTTAATCTGGGTGAAAGTACCGACGTTAAAGGCAATGTGATTGTCATCGGTGGTGGTAACGTTGCTATCGACGTCGCCAGAACTGCAACGCGCGTTGGCGCAGCTCAAGTGGATATGTTCTGCCTTGAAAGCCGTGAAAACATGCCAGCTCATGCAGAAGAAGTACAAGAAGCCTTGGATGAAGATATTAACGTGAACAACTCTTGGGGTCCAAAGCGTATTGTAACGGAAAACAATTGTGTTGTTGGCGTTGAATTCAGAGAATGTATTTCTGTTTTAGATGAAAACGGTCGATTTAATCCACGTTATGACGAAAATAACACAAAAATTGTTAATGCAGACCACGTACTACTTTCAGTTGGTCAAGCAATGGATTGGGGCAACATTCTTGAAAACAGTAATATTGCATTAAACCCAAATCAAACAATTCCTGCGGATGCAACGACCTATCAAACTGACGAACCCGATGTATTTGCTGGCGGTGACGTGGTGACAGGTCCCCGCTTTGCAATTGATGCTATCGCACATGGTAAAGAAGGTGCTATTTCCATTCACCGTTACGTTCAAAATGGCCAAAGTTTAGTACTCGGTCGAATTAGACGTGATTATCGTGCTTTTGATAAAACAAACCTTAATCTAGACGGATTTGATGCATCACCAAGACAAAGTATTGCCCACGTGGACGGACAGAAGTCAAAAACAACCTTCCATGACCTACGCGAAACATTCACCGAGGATCAGGTCAAGTTAGAAACAGAGCGTTGCCTTGGTTGTGGTTTGGCAGTAGCAGATGAATTTATGTGTGTTGGTTGTGGTGCATGTACCACAAAATGTCGATTTGATGCAATCTCACTTGTTAGAACGAATAATGCCGAAGGTGTTGATCTAAAAGATGCCAAGAAAATTATTATTAAACATGCATTAAAACGTAAGGTACGTGTCGCTGTAAACAAACCGGTTAAAAAAATCAAAGCGTTATTCGCAAAGTATTAAAGGAATATAAACAACCTATACGATAGCTAATGGCGGTGAGCGTGTAACTAATCCGCCATTTAAACAAAACTTAAAAGGAGGTTATTTTGCATGAATTAGGCGTTGTCTTTGAGGTTGTAAAAACAGTAAAAAACGCAGTGAAAATCAATGGGCTAACGAAGGTCGATACAATAGTGCTACAAATTGGCGAGCTTTCGTCAATGATCCCAAAATACGTTGAAGCTTGTTATCCCGCGGCCATCGACGGTACACAGTTTGAAAAAACAAAATTGAAAATAGAAATAATACCAGCTAATGCTATTTGCAATGCTTGTAATCATGTTTTTAATATTATTAAAAACCATTCTGAATGTCCGAAATGTGAAAGCAAAGAATGGGGCCTATTAACCGGTAAAGAGTTTACAATAAAAGAAATTGTTGCTTGCTAAAGATGAATCAAGTGTAAATTTAATACGATAACCAGAACTTATGATGCAGACCCTGTTAAATTTAAAGAACTAAAATCAATAAAAAAAGGCGGTTAGTTCAAACTAACCGCCTATCACTAACAATAATTAAGCATCTTTCTCAAGCATTGATAATGCCATTGCTTCAGCTACTTTGATACCGTCAATCCCAGCAGATAAAATGCCACCAGCATAACCTGCACCTTCACCTGCAGGGTATAAACCTTTCGTGCTAATACTTTGGAAATCACGACCACGTTTAATACTTACAGGCGATGATGTACGTGTTTCAACACCCGTTAGTGTTGCGTCTTTCGCAGAGAAACCTTTAATTTTCTTTTCAAAAGCAGGAATAGCTTCACGAATAGCTGCAACAGCAAACGGAGGAAGTGTTTTGCTTAAGTCTGTAAATTTAAGACCTGGTTTGTATGAAGGAACCACATCACCAAACTCACCTTCGCCACGACCAGTAAGGAAGTCACCTACAGTTTGTCCAGGAGCATCGTAGTTGCTACCACCGATAACGAATGCATTTTTTTCCCACTTACGCTGTAAGTCTATACCAGCCAATGGGTTACCTGGGTAATCTTCTGGTGTGATGCCAACAACGATAGCGCTGTTAGCATTCATTTCATTTCGTGAATATTGGCTCATGCCATTGGTAACAACGTGACCCTCTTCTGACGTTGCAGCAACAACAGTGCCGCCTGGACACATGCAGAAGCTATAAACTGAACGGCCATTCTTACAATGATGAACAAGTTTATAATCAGCTGAACCGAGTAATGGGTTACCGGCATTTTTACCAAAACGTGCGTCATCAATGGCTGATTGTTTGTGTTCAATTCGGAAACCGATTGAGAAAGGCTTCGCTTCGAGGTAAACACCACGGTTTTGTAACATTTCGAATGTATCACGCGCACTGTGGCCAATCGCCAGAGAAACATGGTTTGTTTCAATAATTTCACCACCAGCAAGTTCAACGCCTGTAACTTGATCATTTTCAATTAAAATATCATCCACACGTGCACTAAAACGAATTTCACCGCCTAACGCAATGATATCTTTTCGCATGCGCTCAATCATAGTAACCAGTTTAAAAGTACCAATGTGCGGCTTACTTAAGTACATGATCTCTTCAGGTGCGCCAGCTTTAACAAATTCAGTTAAAATCTTACGCGCATGAAATTTAGGATCTTTAACTTGGCTATACAATTTACCGTCTGAAAATGTGCCCGCCCCGCCTTCACCAAACTGAACATTTGATTCAGGATTTAATTCACGCTTACGCCAAAATCCGAATGTATCCTTCGTTCTTTCACGAACTTCTTTACCTCGTTCAAGTACAATTGGTTTTAATCCCATTTGAGCAAGAATTAATGCAGTAAATAAACCACATGGGCCAAAGCCTATCACAACAGGACGCTGCTCTAGCTCTTCTGTTTTTTCAGCAACAAATTTATACTCCATATCAGGAGTAATACGAACATGTTGATCTTTTTCAAACTTAGCCAGAAGTGTTTGCTCATCTACGCTATCAGCCAACGTAATATCTAATGTGTACATTAAGATAATCACATCACGTTTACGTGCATCATAACCTCGACGAAAAACAGTATATTCAATCAATTGCTCAGGTTGAAGTGACAATCTCTGTAAAATATATTCATTAATAGCTTGATCATCATGATCTAGCGGAAGTTTTACATCGGTTAAACGTAACATAGAAAATTATCCAAATATCAAAGTGCATTGCGCTGTTAGAGCACTAGCCAGAAAACTAAAATCTTAGGGCGGGCATTTTACGTTATTATTAAGAAATATGCATTTTATTATTTGAAACTAGGTTGTTTTTCAAACCTCTTTTACTGTCTTTATAGGATGTTAATTGCTTTTAAGTCGTGCTTACGTATAATGCCAGCACTTTGAAAATTGAGGAACAAGCATCATGGCTTTTGTCGTAACCGAAAACTGTATTAAATGTAAACATGGTGATTGTGTCCCTGTATGTCCTGCCGATGCCTTTCATGAAGGACCAAACTTTTTAGTCATAAATCCAATAGCCTGTATTGATTGTGGACTTTGCGTGCCAGAATGTCCTGTTGATGCAATTTTCCAAGAAGATGAAGTACCTGAAGATCAAGAGGTATTTATCGAATTAAATGAAGAGCTCTCTGAATTATGGCCTGTAATCACGGATAAATGCGAGCCACCAGCAGATGCTGACGACTGGGATGGAGTCGAAAATAAGCTGTCCTTACTCGAGCGTTAATAATTGCTATACCCTATCATGTAACCCAAATCCATCTATTCTAGCCTTATTAAAATAGTGTACCCAGTAAATTAGGTATAAAAGACGAAAAAATCCAGCAAACTGACGTCAAATCACATTTCTCAATCTTAGTCATATAATCAATAGGTTAGGTGTTATTCTTAATGATATATTCAAAAAGTTAGATATTCTCACTAAAATTAAGGATGATTAAATGGCTGATATTTACAAAAGTGATTCAGGTTACTCAAAAATGGTTGGGGTCTTTGAAACTGCACACTCTACTAGTTACAGCGGCAAATGGGGAAAAGTATACAAAGATTCAACCGAAGTTGGACAATGCGAAAGTCAATCAACAACAGGTTACAGTGCTAAATGGGGCAAAGTGTATAAAGATTCAAACGAAGTTGGAAAATGGGAAAATGAATCAACAACAGGTTACAGTGCTAAATGGCACAAAATTTATGATGTTTTTGGAGAAGAAATAGGTCGATACGAATGTGCGAGCTCTACTAGCTATAGTGCTAAATGGGGCAAGGTGTATAAAGGTAATGATCCACATTTTTTACAAGAAGTCGGTGTAATTAAAAACGCCAAAGATGATGATGAAGCTTTACAAACAGCAGCAGCGGCCTTGTTATTAGGTCTTCTAGATTGATACTATAATCCTTTTCCTCTTCATAATTTTATGGAGAGGATTCAACTGCTTGTTAAGTAAACTTTAGACACTTTTTCAAATAAAATCTCTTATGTCCGTTTTTATAACCATCAAGCTTACCAAAAATTTCATATCCTAACTTTTCATAAAACTCTTTAGCCTGAAAATCGAAGGTATCAAGTTGAGCGTATTTACAACCACGGTGAATAGCCTCTTCTTCGGCCTTTAAAAGTAACTCTCGGGCAATACCTTTACCCCTATGCTCGGAGGACACCCACAAATAATCAATATCAAGCCTTTCCCAATATGTCTTTGCAGTTAACCCCGCAATTAATACTCCCTGACTATCTCGTTCAAATACAGCCAACTCAATGAAATCATTTGGCATAAACTCTAGGTTATACTCCCTTACATTCGAACTAATTATACGTATATCTTCTTCTGTTGGATTGTCTGTGATTTTCAATGGTTTCCCCTAAAGATTAACCGGTTTCTATCGTGCCTCTAGATAAAAACATTCCGAATATGGTTTGTAATATAGACACAGAAAGAAGACCTATACTTAGCAACCCGACTCGTCAATCTCAACTATATACTTGGTCATAGTCGTATCTATGTAATAGTAGGCACGGCACGTTCTGCTGTAAGTTCCGTCAGATGCAACCCACATATATTCAGCGTAATCATCCGCCCCACTCCAAGAACTTGAATTATCCGGGTTTTCCAATTCCCATCTGCCACCCGAAGCAAGAACTAAGCCCCGCATGCTTTTAGGAGAGGGGTAGCCATTAATCATGCTTATTGTAGTACCGTCTATCACAATGGAATCATTGGGTTGCTTACCATTTACACGCTGCTTGAGATAGGCCATATCTGCAGCAGCATGTAATGCCCCTGTTAAGCCTTTAAATGAGGCTGTACGTGCTGAATCTGTCAGATTAACGAACTTGGTGAGCGCCACAGATGCCAAAACCCCTAAAATAATAATCACAATAAGCAACTCGACAAGAGTGAAACCTTTAGAGTCTACGGCTTGAGTCATAAATTTACTCCAATATTCATTAGCGGTTTTGTCCTGTGGCTGCGTTTGTTAGCTTGCTGGAATTGCCTGCATTATCGCCGCAGCTAGTCCTTTAGGGTTTTCCCAAGCCATAGAGTGGCCTGCTCGCTCAACAATTCCGATATTAATATTATTACTCTTTAACTCTTGATAATCTGGGTCAGGTAATGTTTCACTACCAAAAATATAAGTTTTAGTCGTGTTCAATGAATAGAAAGTTTGACGCCAACTTGGATTTTGCCCCTCGATTAACGATACAGCCTCTCGATGTACAGCATGGGGTGAACTCATTCGTAAGCATGTTGCCCACTCTGTATTGGATGTAGCTAAACTCTCGTTAATTATGTCGTTATGACCAAAAGCTCTGTAGTCATCTTCACTATATGTTGCAATTTTTTGACTAAAGAACCCGCCCCCAGAGTCAAGGTTTCCCTCACTTAGGATTAAAGCTTTTAATTTTGACTCTAAACGACTCGCTAAGGCAATAGACACAGCCCCACCCATGCTATGACCAAATATTACTAATTCATTTAACCCTAAGCTGTTGATGAGATCTTCAATGTAGCTTGCATGGCTGGCTATCGTGTAATCAAAATCATCTGGTTTATCACTAAAGCCTGAGCCTAATAAGTTTAAGATTATTCGCCTGTGTTGTGATACCCCACCCATAGACGCGACTTGAGGATAATCAAATGACGAGGTACAACCAATTCCATGTATAAACACTATCGGGATACCGGTACCAGGTAGGTCATGATATCGAAGTGTTGCGTTACAACTTTTAACCGTAAATTCCTTCATGGGTTCCCTTGAACTAGTCGCTCACTAAATACAACCTAACAGTGTATTATACCGACGTCTTCATAAGTCTTTTTAAAACAACGGCGAAAACTATAAATACGACTTTAAACTAATTTTAAAATCAATGCATTACATACTTTTACTTAGTAAGAGCTTGACCACTTAATTTCGTATAATTGAAACTTAGATTACAAAGCCAATATCCATCACTAAAGTTCGTTGTATTGGATGCAATTAAGTGTGTTTATATTGATCATAGCCTGCTGGCCTATTGGAAATGTTAGATGCCCTTGTTATAAACCTGTTTTCGTATAAATAACCGTATTGTCCAATGAGCCTGATGGTAAACGACGCGCGTTCATCAAACTAGCTTCAAGTTGATAGCCGCAACGTTCAGCCACAGCTCTACTTTTTAAGTTCGAGCTAGCCATTTTTATTTCGAGCCTTTGCGCGTTATTACGAATGAATGCAAAACGTTCTACAAGTTTAATGGCTTCTGTTACATAGCCTTTTCCTACCATAGAAGTTCTCAGCCAATAACCAATTTCAAAATAAGGAACATTTAGGTCTCGAATCATAAAACCCACGACACCTATAAACGAACCAGTTTTCTTTTCAATAATATTGAACCAAAACTCATCGGTGAAGTTCTCAAAATTATTGACAGCATTTTTGATATTACACTCGAGTTCATTCTTACTTAAGGATTCAGAAACCCATGGCAGAAATTCAGATAATTCAATTTCGCTTTCACGAATAACGGCCAGCATTGAATCTGCATATACCAATGAGGGTGGAACAAGTTCTATTCTCTTACTTTCCATACATTCCATAACTCCAAGAAGGCTTCTTAGATACATCAACGTTTTGTTAAGGTGTAACCAATGTAATACAGATACTACCACTAAACGCATAGTAAAATGCATTGCTAACCACTCTTGAACAATTTTTTATGCGATTTAAGACACTCCTGCAAACGATAGAAACGATTCTGCGATAGCCGAAGGGGCTTCCACCATTGGCAAATGACCAACATTTTTTATTATCTCAATTTTTGCATGGGGTATGATTTGCTTTAAAGCCGATGCTCCTGAAACATGTAAAACTCGATCTTTTTCGCCCCATGATATTAAGACAGAACCATTATAGCTTTTTAAAACACTATCAAGTGAAGAGTCTGGTTGTGGTTCTCCATTATTCATTCTATGTATTTGGTCAAAAATTTTTGTGTTTAGTTTGACCCTTTCTTTAGCTTTTAATGCTAAATGTTGTATAACAGGAGAAGGAATAAAGGGTGGTTTAACAAATAAAAAATCGAACAATTCCAAAAAATCAGCCTCTGTTCTTGGTAAAACAACGGGGTTTTGACCTTTTTGGGTGGCTGCAAACATTTCACTTGTTTCTGAATTCACAACACCAAATGGACTAATAAGCCATAAGTTTTCAACTTTACGAGGGTATTGAGCTGCAAAATTCCCCGCAATATATCCGCCCATAGAACTGCCAGCTAAATTAAATTCAACGAGATTAAGAGCATCAGTTATCTGTTTAAACCTCGCGACTTGTGAGAAAACGTCATAATCTAGTTCAATATCTCTTGTACTGTTCCCAAAACCCGGCAGGTCAATCGCAATAACATCAAAGTGCTCGACAAGGTATCCTGAGATCCTATTCCAATTATCCTTGTCAGCGCCAAAGCCATGGAGTAAAACTAAGGGCGGACCACTTCCACCACGAAGATATTCAATTTCTAACTCATCAACTGTTATACGTTCTAGTTCAAGACCAGCAAAGCTCCGTTCAGAACTAATCATATACCGAAATAGTGTTGAGGTCGGCGTAATTATATATATAAAAATTAGTAGTAATATGAGTACTGAAAACGAAATAGTTAGCGTTTTTTTCACGAATAAGTCTCCTTTTTACTTATCATAAAATACGAACCACAGTCTAATCGCATAACACCACATAAAGGTACGCCAACTGTTACTTTTTATGTAAATATATTAATCACCGTTCTTCCGGTTTTATATATTTAGCTTTTGCTGAGAACTCTCTAAGTTCTTCAACGCTATATTTGGTATGCACTCTTTCAGCTGAAGGGGGCTGATGGTTGATACTTAAACCTGAACGTCTTGCAACTTTTGGTCGAATAGGTCTAGGTACAAAACCTCCACCACAATTTGGACATACATTTTCTAATATATCGTTTACACATGCCTCGCAAAAAGTGCATTCATATGTGCAAATCATTGCTTCAGTAGTATCTGGAGCTAAGCCTTTATCACAGCACTCACAATTAGGTCTAATTTCTAGCATATATTCAAACTCCATTTTGATTCACATAGACATGATGACCCCCAATTAAGTCTAAGCGGCTAAAAAGTTTAGCTCAAATTAAAAGCCAAACTTTTGTGTCCACCTTGAGCCCTTGCTATGCTTTAAATAAGGTGAGGCTCTTTATTCGTTTCAATAACCCTTTTCACTGTTGAACCGCCTATATCCTGACAAGTTTTACCGTTGTCAAGGTACAGCTTAACCGCTTCACCTCTTACTATAGGGCGAATAAAACGCCAAGGCCAAAAACCAAAACGTTGTGAGCCTATATAATTAACTACAGCATTAGCCCCCAAGGAATTAGCCTTATCAGCGAAGGCTGGTAATATATCAGTGACACTACCATAAGTGCCTTTACCAATTTTAATCCTCTGAATTTTTTCATACTTTATGTCTGTTGGTGGTGTACCCGTTACTAGACATATATCGAGTGATTCACCTGCACTTGCAGAAACTGAAATCAGCATTAAAACTGCGCCTATACCTACGTTTTTCATTATCACCTCCTGATATTTTTAACTCATTTAAATTTGTAGCAACACTCAATTAATGCCGTTGTTCTTTTTGAACCTTCTTACTTTAGTGCGCATGTTTTTCATTGGCGATGAAGTGTTAAACTGAATCATTTTTCCTAATGTATATTTATCGTACCAACTTACACCGTAGAGTTCATCATTACTCAAAGACTCAATTAACGACAACAGTTCGGTAGTTGTCGATTTAAATTCTGCTACAAGATCGCTGTAAGTCCATTTTTGGTACTGAGCGTGGAAGTCTTGGGCCAATTTCCCTAGCTCATTCCACTTATACCCAGTTTCAGGAAAATCGACTTCTTTACAAGCAGACTTTCGACCATGCCATTTTAAAACCAACTTGCCCCAGCCAATTAAATAAGCGAGGGTATCACTGACACTAATTTCAGTACTCTTAACATTTCCTTCAACTCCAACATAACGAGAATACTCTTCAGGTATTGACAAGTAATCAGCAAGAATTTTTTCATATGCCACAGTGATGGCCTGATGCAACTCTTTCTTATTTTTTGGCACCGATGATGTCATTGACTACTCCATTCAAATAATGCCCAATTAACAGGCAAAAATTATTGGTTAAGATTAGCGATAAAGGAGCAAAAACCAACTAACTTGTTATGCGTTTATAAGCTGGCTCTTGTTAACTGTCTTTGCTGTTATGATAGTAAAACTATGAGAATTAACCGTTAAAATTGCATTTCTCTCTACGCATTTGAAATAATGATTTTTTCCCTTAGTTTCTATATTATCAAGAGGAGTTGAAGCCAGAATTTCTTTTAAATACTCCTCTGTTTCAATGTCTGATAAATGAGTGATATCTAAGTTTTTTCTTATTCTAACAAATCCTAAAGGAGTGTTTTTAAAACCTTCAGTTATTGATACTTTCAAAGCTTCATTCATACGTAAACTTATATCCCACTTAAATAATTGGTTAAAATGCATCGTCATGCTCCGCATAACTTTCAATAACTATTGCTCCTTCATCACATGTAACGCCCAAAAGTATTAGCTTTAATTTACTTTATTTGAGTGCTTGGTACACTTAGGTGGCCTGTTTTTATTTAATAGCCCTATAGTCTCTTTTTGCACCCAACTTGTAACTAATTTATTTGCTAAATCTATCTCTGAGCATCTTCTACAACTTTGTTTTCCATGTGCAGACCAAGCAATATATAAATCTAAAGGGTTAATTTTATTTTCGTGTGCCCACCAATAAATTGATTGGCCACCCGTGTGATGACCAGTTCCACCATCAAAAAAGCCTAAATATCAGCTATTAAATCTCCAACCCGTGTACAAAATCTATTTCCGTTCCCTGTTGTACCACCAAAATATAGTGGCTTTGCTTTGCTTTACTTGTTGGTTGGTTTTCCCAGTGATTGAAAGTCACGATATACACCCCATCATCTTCTGGTGGCCACTCTAGCTCCGTTCCCGCTATACGATCTATAACCGTCCGTATTTGTTGCACTGACGACCACTCGAATATCATGGGTATCTCCGTATTAGAATAAATAAAGCTAACGTTTATCATACGTAATTCCGTATAACGTGAATTTCATAATGATAAACAGTACCAAATATACTATTAATTACAAATAGATAATGATAAATAGCGGTTATAAATCAAATAAAACTGAGGGAAAAACAAGAATTTTTTAAATTTCAATTAACTATATTTTAAATATGTAAAACAAAGAATATTTGGCAGTATAAATCCACAATTTTTCTCTAACAAGACTAGATTCTATATGGAAAATTAATATGAATATATTGTAAATGAGTTACGGATCTAAATTGAACATCCACACAAGTCTCTATTACTGCCTAATTAAGATAATGCAATAAATAAGTACTTTTAATACTAAATAGTAGTAATGGAGGATAATTTATAAATAATTCGCCAAAAAGCATTGCAATTTTATCCTAGATTGTTATTGTGAACTCAACCACACTTATTAGTAACAATATACTAACTGGAAAAACATTATGAATAACAACCTGAAAGTAAACGTGCATCACCATCATCATATTTGATTAGCTTTCAGGCTGTTGACTGGAGGTGTATGCATGCAAACTTCCGGAACTCATTTAGAAAAACCCTCGGAAGATTGAACTTCCGGGGGTTTTTTCGTTTATAGACAATTATTTTGACAAGGTTAAAGGATTACTATGTTAGAAATCAAAAATGAACAACCAAGACTAAGAATCGCAATTCAAAAATCAGGCCGTCTTAGCACTGAATCCCAAAACCTACTTAAAGCAATGGGCCTTAAAATTAACATGCGCGAACAACGTCTGATCGCACACTGTGAAAACATGCCAATTGACCTACTACGTGTACGTGATGACGATATTCCCGGTTTAATCATGGACGGCGTTGCTGACCTTGGTTTCATTGGTGAAAACGAACTAGAAGAAAAAGAACTAGAACGTAAACGTCTTGGCGAACCCGCTGAGTACAAACTGCTTAAACGCATGACATTTGGTGGTTGCCGCTTATCTATTGCTGCAACAGAAGAGTTTGACTACCAAGGCCCACACTCACTAGAAGGCTTACGTATTGCAACATCATACCCTGAACTGCTAAAACGCTACTTAGATAAAGAAGGTGTTAATTTTAAATCGGTCATGCTGAATGGTTCAGTTGAAGTTGCCCCTCGTGCTGGTATTGCAGATGCGATTTGTGACCTAGTATCAACCGGTGCAACACTTGAAGCTAACGGTCTGAAAGAAGTGCAAGACATCTTCCACTCTAAAGCCGTGCTAATCCAAGCAAAAGCAGCTTTATCTGAAGAGAAACAAGCATTAGTTGATCGTTTGATGGTACGTGCTCAAGGTGTAATGCAAGCGAAAGAAAGTAAATACATCATGCTACACGCACCAAAATCACAACTAGATGCGGTAATAGCCCTACTTCCAGGTGCAGAAAACCCAACAGTATTACCACTTGCATCGACTGACGATACAGTTGCAGTACACTTGGTAAGTACCGAGAAGTTATTCTGGGAAACAATGGAAGAACTTAAACAGTTAGGCGCAAGTTCGATTTTAGTATTACCAATTGAGAAAATGCTCGGTTAGTAGCAAACATGCATAAGCAATGTTAAGGGAGGATCAAGCATGAAAACAGTAGTATGGGATCAACTTAGTCAAGCAGAACAATCCGCATTATTAATGCGTCCTGCAATATCAAACTCGGCAAAAATAGGTGACATTGTTACCGATATTATTGCCCAAGTGAGAAATGAAGGTGATAACGCATTAAAAGCATTAACCGCAAAATTTGATAAAGTTGAAACAGATTGTTTACGTGTGACTGAAGCTGAGATCGAAGCCGCAAGTCAACGCGTAGATAATGAAACGAAACAAGCTATCGAGCAAGCACAGCAACACATTCATCTTTTTCATGAAGCACAAGTACAAGATACTATTCGTGTAGAAACGATGCCAGGTGTTGTATGCGAAATGCATACGGTTGCGCTTGATGCTGTTGGTTTATATATCCCAGGCGGCACAGCCCCACTACCATCGACTGTACTAATGCTTGCTACACCAGCTAACATTGCAAATTGTGAACGTATTGTATTAACAACACCACCACCAATTGCCGATGAAATTTTATTTGCCGCCCAATTATGCGGTGTCACCGAAATTTATACGCTTGGTGGTGCACAAGCAATCGCAGCCCTTGCCTATGGATCTGAATCTATACTAAAAGTAGATAAGATCTTCGGCCCAGGTAATGCCTTTGTTACGGAAGCTAAACGCCAGGTAAGCATGGATATTAAAGGGGCAGCTATTGATATGCCCGCAGGCCCATCAGAGGTTTTGGTGATTGCCGATGCTGACGCTGACGCTGGTTTTATCGCAGCTGACTTACTTTCACAAGCTGAGCACGGTCCCGACTCACAATCCATACTCGTTGTATCATCGAATAAGCTAGCGGCAGAAGTTTCTCAAGAAGTTCAACAACAATTAGCGTGTTTGTCTCGACAGGAGATAGCTGTACAGTCTATTGCATCAAGTTTAATTATTGTGACCAATGATATAGACACATCAATTGCAATTAGTAACCTCTATGCACCAGAGCATTTAATTGTTCAAACTGAGAATGCACGTAGTCTGTTGCCGAAACTGAAACATGCGGGTTCAATTTTCTTAGGTGCTTGGTCACCAGAGTCTGTCGGTGATTATGCAAGTGGTACTAACCATGTATTACCAACCTATGGTTACACCAAAACCTATTCAAGTTTAGGCCTTGCAGATTTTACTAAACGCTTCACTGTTCAGGAGTTAACCCAAGATGGTCTCAAGAGCTTGGCGAAGACGGTCACTTGTCTGGCTGATGCAGAAGGACTCGACGCACACAAACGTGCCGTCACAATCAGAATTGATCGTTTGGGAGCAACACTATGAGCAACAAATTAGCACAACTCGCAAGAAAAAATGTCCAAGAACTAACCCCGTACCTATCAGCGCGTAGAATTGGTGGTACAGGTAATATTTGGTTAAATGCCAATGAAGCCCCTGATTCAGGGCACTATTCATTAGACTGCAGTCGCTTAAACCGCTACCCAGAGTTTCAACCTGAATCAGTGATTAAGGGTTATGCCGACTATGCAGGTGTGAAACCAGAACAAGTTATCACCACTCGTGGTGCTGATGAAGCGATTGAACTGCTGATTCGTACTTTCTGTGAGCCAGGAAAAGATAGTATTCTCATTAATCCACCCACTTACGGTATGTATGAAATCAGTGCTGAAACGTGTGGCGTGAATATCATAAGACAGGATCTAGATGCGAACTTCGACCCTGATTATAATGCGATTAAAGCACAGCTAGACACGGTAAATGTTGTGTTTTTGTGTGCACCAAATAATCCAACGGGTAATCTACTTAATACAGATCGCTTAACTGATTTATTAAACGCGGCAAAAGACAAAGCCATTATCGTATGTGATGAAGCTTATATCGAATTCTGCCCCGAAGCATCACAAGTATCATTGCTGCAAGACTTCGATAACCTTGTCATTTTAAGAACACTATCAAAAGCATTCGCGTTAGCATCATTACGCTGCGGTTTTGCATTAGCCAGTAAAACTGTTATTGGTCTATTGTCAAAAGTCATTGCACCTTATCCAGTGCCTGAGCCTGTGGCGCAAATTGCAACTCAAGCGTTAACAGAATCAGGTATTAGCACGATGCAAGCCCGCGTAGCGCAGTTGAATGGTATGCGTAATGCATTTATCGACGAGTTAAATCAGTTGCAGGGTATAGAAAAAGTATTCCCAGCCACAGGTAACTATGTATTAGTACAATTTAACGATAGCCAAAAAGTGTTTAGCTTACTTGGCGAACAAGGTATTGTATTAAGAGATTTTAATTCCAAAGTAAGATTAGAAAATTGTATTCGAATCACCTTAGGCAGCGCGGCTGAAATGAACAATACATTAGTCGCTTTAAAGTCCGTACTCTCTTAATTAATATAAGAGAATTAAAAAATACAAGCAGGAGCCCGATGTGAGCAAGGAAAAATTCTTATTTATTGATCGCGATGGTACATTGATTGATGAACCAATTAGCGATAAACAAGTCGACAGCTTAGAAAAGCTAAAATTTGAACCATTAGTGATACCAGCGTTACTCAAATTACAAAGTGCAGGTTACACGCTCGTTATTGTGTCTAATCAAGATGGTCTTGGCAGCGATAGCTACCCACAACGGGATTTTGATATTCCACAAAATGCCATGATGGAGTTGTTTGCTTCACAAGGGGTTAAATTCGAGTCCGTATTACTTTGCCCTCATTTCACTGAAGATAACTGTAGTTGCCGCAAGCCGCACTTAGGCATGGTAAAAGAATACCTACAGTCAGGCCGTATCGATTTTGCTAACTCGTATGTTATTGGCGATCGTATTACTGATATTCAACTTGCCGAAAACATGGGTATTGAAGGGATCTTCTACAATAGAGATAACTTGAATTGGCCTATGATTGAACAGCAAATACTGAATAAAGGTAATCGTGTGGCGAGTGTAACCCGAACCACGAAAGAAACGAATATCCAAGTTGATGTTGACCTCGACAGCCAAGGTGGTAATAGTATTGATACCGGTATGGGGTTCTTTGACCATATGTTAGATCAAATTGCCACACACGGCGGCTTTCGACTAAAACTGAGTGTATCAGGCGATCTACACATTGATGATCACCATACAGTTGAAGATACGGCACTGGCGTTAGGTAATGCGATCAATCAAGCATTAGGCGACAAACGTGGTATTGGCCGCTTTGGTTTTGTACTGCCAATGGACGAATGTGAAGCATCTTGTTCTTTGGATCTATCAGGCCGTGCTTACTTGCAGTTCAGTGGTGATTTCCCTCGCGATCATATTGGCGAATTTGCAACCGAAATGGTACCGCACTTCTTCCGCTCTTTAAGTGATGGCATGGCGGCAACCCTGCACCTTAAGGTCGAAGGTAAAAATACCCATCACCTTGTTGAAAGTTTATTTAAGGTATTTGGCCGGACATTGCGTCAATGTATAAAAGTAGAAGGCGATGTACTGCCGAGCTCGAAAGGAGTGCTTTAATGGACCAAGCAAGTAGTAATGATAAATTAAATAGCAAGGTTGTTATTATCGATACGGGTTGTGCTAACCTCTCGTCGGTAAGATTTGCCGTTGAACGTCTTGGTTATACAGTAACGATAAGTCGTGAACCCGACGTATTACGCAACGCAGATAAATTATTCTTACCTGGTGTTGGTACTGCGCAAGAAGCGATGAAAAACTTAGCTGACCGCGAACTCATTGAATTAGTAAAAAGCCTCACTCAACCTGTGTTAGGTATTTGCCTTGGTATGCAGTTACTGGCTGAGTTCTCGGCTGAAGATGATGTTGTAACGCTTGGCTTAATTAGTGGCACTATCGACTCAATGCCAAATAAAGGTGTTCGACTGCCTCATATGGGCTGGAATCAAATAATACCGCAACAAGGTCATCCGTTATTCAAGGATATTCCAAGTGGCAGTTATTTCTATTTTGTACACAGTTATGCGCTTGCCGTTGGCAGTGACACGATTGCCACCTGTACGCACGGCGCACCGTTTACTGCTGCCGTGCATAGAGATAATTTCTACGGAGTGCAATTCCACCCAGAGCGTTCGAGTAAAGCGGGTGCACAATTAATCAAGAATTTCCTGGAGATGTAATATGTTAGCAAAACGCATAATACCGTGTTTAGATGTTAAAGATGGTAAGGTCGTCAAAGGGGTTAAATTCCGTAACCATGAATTGATTGGCGACATAGTTCCACTTGCTAAACGTTACGCTGAAGAAGGCGCTGATGAATTAGTATTTTATGATATTACAGCCAGTGCTGACGAACGAGTTGTCGATAAAAGTTGGGTTAGCCGCGTTGCAGAAGTAATTGATATTCCTTTCTGTGTTGCTGGTGGAATAAAAAGTGAAGAAGATGCAGCACGTATTTTAGAGTTTGGTGCTGACAAAGTATCAATCAACTCCCCTGCACTTGCAGATCCAAGCTTAATTAACCGCCTTGCTGCAAAATTTGGTGTGCAGTGCATTGTGATTGGTATCGACAGTTATTTCGATGACGACACCCAAGAGTACAAGGTATACCAATTCACAGGCGATGAAACACGCACACAAGTGACCAAGTGGACCACCTTTGAATGGATCAAAGAAGTTCAGAAACGTGGTGCTGGTGAGATTGTGCTTAATGTAATGAACCAAGACGGTGTTCGTGGCGGTTATGACACAGTCCAGTTATCAAAGGCACGAAAGATTTGTAACGTGCCATTAATTGCATCTGGCGGAGCCGGTGAAATGGCTCATTTTAACAGCGTATTTAAAGATTCCGACGTTGATGGTGCATTAGCCGCAAGTGTATTTCATAAGCAAGTCATCAATATTGGTGAATTAAAAGAATATCTACGAGATCAAGATGTGGAGATCAGAACATGATAACAAACGAACAAATTAACCAACTTGATTGGAAAAAAGTAGATGGTTTAATGCCTGCAATCATTCAAGACTCAGTATCAGGTGAAGTCTTGATGCTAGGCTATATGAATCAAGAGGCTTTAACGGCGACGCGTGAATTAGGTAAAGTGACATTTTTTAGCCGAACTAAACAACGTTTATGGACAAAAGGTGAATCTTCAGAGAACTATCTATTAGTGCAAGAGATCACCAAAGATTGTGATAACGATGCATTACTTATTACCGCTAAACCTTGTGGTCCTACTTGCCACCTTGGCACTGAGAGCTGCTTTGTAACAGAAAACAAACCTGCACTTACTTTTATCGCACAGCTGGATAAAGTATTAGAACAGCGAAAAACAGCGGATCCAGAAGAAAGCTATACGGCAAGTTTATTTGCCCGTGGCACGAAACGCTGCGCACAGAAAGTCGGTGAAGAAGGTGTTGAAGTTGCTTTGGCTGCCGTTGCAAAAGATCGTGACGAATTAGTTAATGAAAGCTCAGATCTCCTATATCACCTACTCGTACTGCTACAAAAAGAAGATGTGCCACTGACTGAAGTGGTTCAGTGTCTAGAAAATCGTCATAAATAACGTTTAAACCGACACTAAATAGGTATTTAGTCGACCTAAATCAGTTAAAACTCAGGATTTTATGAGCCTTGAGTTTTAACTGTATATTTAAACAGTGTTTTGTACTGTGATCAAACTTAGCTTAAAGTGCCAGAACATTTATTTTTTATTAAGCTGTTTGTGTCACTTGCTCAGATAAAGCTGCAATCAATTTATTCTCTAACTCAAAACGTTGATCAAGACCTCCCATAAGTATCGATAAATCACTATCAAATTCATTCAATAGTAAATCAGATAGCTCTGAATATTTATCAGTAAAATATAAGAGAATAGAGGAAGTCTCGCTAATCTGAGGTATAATGAGTTCAAACTCTCCAGGACATAATTTACCGTTCATTTCATATCGTACAATCAGAGCGTCATAAATTTCAAAGTGCCCCATCGAAATATAATCAACTAATGTATTGCAAAACTCTTCAATTGCAAAACTAGTCGGTAAAGTTCGCTTATCTTGACTAAATGGCGGTAACCCTGCAATTTTATAATAACTAACGATCAAATTATGGCGCCTAGATAGTAAAAAATCTATAAGTTCGTTCTTCCCTTCCCATTGCTGAACTGTATTTTTATTTCTAGTTAACATTTAAACATCCCTTTATAAGTAGCTGATTGGTAAACCTATTACATAAATAACGATCAATCAACTAGTAGTATTTAGAAGTATGATTTAAATCCTGTAATTCAGGTTAAAGCTAAATATACCGAGGAGGAGGATTACAACGAATCTAACATCATTAGAGTCATGATTATTACAGTGGAATCTGTCATAATGGCCACTAATATTGTAGTGGCCATTCTTTTATAACGCGTTAGCTGTTAATGATTATGCGTAAATGGAAGAAAAAATATCAGTAGTCAATATTCATTTAAATTTAGCTAAGCAATACTTCTCTTTAAATTTAGGTGTAACACCTTTAAATACCATATCAATTGCCGCCAGATCTTTCTCAATATCCCCAGTGACCTTTATTACATCACCTATGGTTACGCGCTTATTCTTATAATCTAAACGGTACAAAATAATTGGCACATTTGCTTCTAGCGCAATGTAATAAAACCCAGAACGCCAAAAATCTTGATATTTTCGAGTCCCTTCTGGCGACATCGCATAGAGAAACTGCTCTTGAGTATTAAAAATATCAACAACACTCTGCACCATATTGGTCGACTTTGAACGCTCAATCGGCACACCGCCTAAAAAAGTCAGTATATTTTTAAATGGCCAACAAAACATTTCAGATTTTCCCGCCCACTGCACATTCACTTTATTAGCAAATCGCGCGCCCATCAATAATGGAAAATCCCAATTAGACGTATGTGGTGCATAGGCAATCACTGCTTTTTTATATTCGTGTGGGATCGGCTCGCAATACCAGCCCGTCAAATCAAGTATTTTTCTTGCACACGCACTAAAAAACGAATTCTGAGAGCTATCCTTTCTTGTGCCTTTACAATTTTGGTTAGGTTCTACTGAGGATGTACTTTCATTCTTCATTGGCATTATTTAATCCTTATACGCACAATTTATAAACAGTTGATTGATTCACATAAGAACAGTTAAATATCTGGCTAAACAACATAGATATTAACCTTATGTAAATTAACTTAATTTAAAATACTTTATAGCTGCATTAAGTTAGTCTAAATCACAATCACTTACAGAAAGACTACAGGGTGTCATTAAACACTGTTTATAACAAGCATTTGATTAATCTAACCCGCCATATATCATTTTGATATAAATCAACAAAACTTTACACTTATAAATGTATTTCCACAGAATTTGACCTTGATCAAATACTATTAGTGATCTAAACTTTCAGAAATTTCTGAAAGTTCGTTAGGAAGCATGTGAATATCTCCGCACAAAATCAATCTTTTGTTTATCACTTTGGTGAAATGGGCAGTCGTTGGGGCTTTAACCGTACCGTTGGCCAAATGTATGCGCTTCTTGTTATTACAGAAGAACCACTCAGCGCAAATGATCTGGCCAGTGGCTTAAACATCTCTCGTGGGAATGTAAGCATGGGCATTAAAGAATTGCAGTCATGGCAGTTGATTCAAGTTAGCCACATTCCAGGTGATCGTAAAGAATACTACAGTGCTATTGGCAGCATTTGGGATATGGCTAATACTGTATTCAAAGAACGCCGCAAGCGTGAAATTGATCCAACACTCTCTTTGCTTCGCACTTCTTTACTAGAAAAACCTACCGATAGCAGTGATGAGTACTCTCAAAGTAAAATGCAAGAGATCCACGACCTACTGGAAATGGTCACTGAATGGGCGGCAGAATTACAGCGCCTTAACCCCGAACAACTCAGTAGATTAATGAAGTTGGGTGCTGGTGTATCCAAAATGTTATCTGTAAAAGAGCAATTGTTTCCAAATAAAAAAAATAATGATTCTAATTAATCTAGAGGGGTATTATAAAAATGATTAATGAAACCTTAGTAGAGTTATCTCGCTGGCAATTCGCCATCACAGCTCTATTTCACTTCCTTTTTGTGCCATTAACAATCGGTATGACTTGGATCCTGTTTATCATGGAAGCGGTTTACGTGATGACAGGACGTATTATCTACCGTGATATGACTAAATTCTGGGGTAAACTCTTTGCTATTAACTTTGCGATTGGGGTCGCGACGGGTTTAACAATGGAGTTTGAATTCGGTACCAACTGGTCATATTACTCTCACTATGTAGGTGATGTCTTTGGTGCACCGCTAGCAATTGAAGGTTTGATGGCATTCTTCCTCGAATCTACCTTTGTTGGCATGTTCTTACTTGGGTGGGATAGATTAAGTAAACGACAGCATTTAACTGCCACTTTCTTAATGGCAATCGGTACTAATCTATCAGCAATGTGGATCCTTGTTGCGAACGGTTGGATGCAAAACCCTATAGGAAGCGAATTTAACTACGAAACAATGCGTATGGAAATGGTCAGTTTTTCTGAACTTGTTTTCAACCCTGTAGCACAAGTTAAATTTATTCATACTGTCGCGGCTGGTTATGTTGCTGGCGCTATGTTTGTAATGAGTATCAGTAGTTACTACTTGCTTAAAGGCCGCGACGTTGCATTTGCAAAACGTTCATTCTCAGTAGCCTGTGGTTTTGGCGTTGCAGCCATCTGTTCAGTGTTGTTATTGGGTGACGAATCTGGCTATGAAGTTGGCGAAGTTCAACGCGTTAAGCTTGCAGCCATTGAAGCAGAGTTCCATACCGAACCCGCACCTGCCGCGTTTACGTTAGTTGGTTTACCTAATGAAGAAACGATGGAAACAGATTATGCGATAAAAATTCCCTATGCGCTCGGTATTATCGCAACGCGTTCTTTAGACGGTCAAGTGACAGGTATCAGTGATCTTAAAAAAGAACATGAAGCACGTATCCGTGAAGGTATGTTCGCTTATGACTACTTACAGAAATTGCGTAATGGTGAAGAAACACCAGAAAACATCGCCCGTTTCAACGAGCTAAAAGGCGACTTAGGCTATGGTCTATTGTTAAAACGTTATTCTGAGAATGTCATTGATGCAACTGAAGAACAAATTCAGATGGCTGTTGAAGATTCTATCCCACCTGTTGCACCAATTTTTTGGGCATTCCGCATAATGGTTGGCTGTGGCATTGTTATGTTTGGCCTATTCATCTTAGCCTTCTACTTTAACGCGCGTCGTCAAATTGAACAGAAACGCTGGTTATTAAAAGCAATTCTATTCGCCCTACCATTACCTTGGGTTGCTATTGAAACAGGCTGGTTCGTTGCTGAAGTAGGTCGTCAACCTTGGGCTATCAGTGAAATTTTACCAACTTTCATGGCTACATCAAGCCACGAAGCAAGCTCAGTACTCTTCACTATGATTGCATTCATTGCCGTTTATAGCATTTTGTTCGTTATTGAAATGTGGTTAATGATTAAGTTTGCGAAAATCGGTCCAAGCTCGCTACACACTGGCCGTTACCATTTTGAGCAAGAAGAACAACAAGCATCACCACAATTACGTCAAGACAAATACTAAGGGCTTAGATTATGTTTGATTATGAAAGCTTAAAACTTATCTGGTGGTTAATCATCGGTATTTTACTTATCGGTTTTGCAGTGACCGATGGGATGGATATGGGCGTAGGTAGTTTACTCCCCTTCGTTGCAAAAGATGATACTGAACGCCGCGTTGTAATCAATACGATTGCCGCTCACTGGGACGGTAACCAAGTATGGTTAATTACAGCCGGGGCATCATTATTTGCTGCATGGCCAATGGTATATGCAACCGCATTTAGTGGTTTCTATTTTGCCATGATGCTGACACTTTTTTGCTTATTCTTACGCCCACTTGGCTTTGATTATCGCAGTAAGATTGATTCACCAAAATGGCGCTACAACTGGGATAAAGCCCTATTCGTTGGCAGCATGGTTCCGACATTAGTGTTCGGTATTGCATTTGGTAATTTACTGCAAGGTGTACCATTCAACTTTGATGAATTTATGCGTGTAACTTATACAGGCTCATTCTTTGCTTTATTCAACCCATTTGCGCTACTTAGTGGTGTAGTCAGTGTTTCTATGGTGTTGATGCACGGCGGGACCTGGTTATCAATGCGTACAGATGAACAAATTGCTGCTCGATCAGCAAAAGCAGCGCAGATATTTGCAGCTGTACTTGTTGTTAGCTTTAGTCTGGCAGGCCTAATGATTGCCACTTCAATTGATGGTTTTATCATTCAAAGCACGATAGACCCATTTGCCCTTGCGCAGCCAACAACAAAAGTTGTAACAACAACAACCGGCGCTTGGTTAAATAACTTTAATGCACATCCTGTACTTTGGTTATTACCAACAACTGGTATTGTTATGGCTATTCTCGCGGGCTTACTTGCACGTTTCAAACCGGGTGGTCTAGCGTTTACTGCAAGTGCATTATCAATTGCCGGGGTGATTTTCACGATGGGCGTGTCTATGTTCCCATTTATTATGCCGTCAAGTAGTATGCCAAATCACAGTTTAACCTTATGGGATGCGGTATCTAGTGAGAAGACATTAAACATAATGCTGATTGTGGTCTCGGTATTCTTACCAATCATCCTTTGTTATACCACTTGGTGTTATAGCAAGATGTGGAGAACGGTAACACGTACAGAAATTGAAAATAATAATCATTCATCATATTAAGGAGTAAAACATGTGGTATTTCAGTTGGATTCTAGGTGTTTTACTGGCTGTTTCTCTCGGTATCATTAATGTAATGTGGTACGAAATGGAGCAGCACACGGACAACGTGGCAAAAGATCAAGATGACCAAGATGATTAAAAGAATGAAAAATAAGGATTAAGCTCTGCGCCCAAGGATGGGCGTCTGTTTCTAAACCTCCAATTTCAGGGTCTATTCATTAAATATTCCCCAATTTCAGGCTACCCAATGACAGAATCAGTAAAAACAGATTACACCCAAAAAGAACTTCTAACTTGGCTAAAGAGCCAGCGAACCCACGCCCAAGGCCGTTTAAGCAGAGCGATTGCATTAGGCTCCTTCAATGGCATATTGATGATTGTTCAAATGGCTATTTTAGCTGGTATCATCAACGAAATTATATTTTCAAACAAAGCACTCGCAGAAATAACGCCATTATTATTTGGCTTAGTTGCCATCATTATTACTCGTACTACATTCGGTTATATCAGTGAGCGATACAGTCGTCATGCCGCAATGCTCATTAAAGTGTCAATTAGACAACAATTGTTGCAGCACTTATTCGCAATGGGACCAGCAAAAACACAAACTATCGGTAGCGCTAAAATAGCCCAACTACTGCATCAAGGTGTTGACTCCCTCGAAGATTACTTCTCAGGTTACTTACCTATTGTCGCTTATTGTTCTGTGATCCCAAGCGCCATTTTATTTGCCGTATTCCCAATGGATTTGCGTTCTGGTTTAGTCTTAATGTTAACAGCACCAATGGTGCCAATGTTTATGATCATCATTGGCCATAAAGCACATGATTTAAACCAAAAACATTGGACCAAACTACTGCGTATGAGCAGCCATTTTCTTGATATTATTCAAGGGCTGACTCAGCTTAAAATATTCAATGCATCGCGCCAAGAAATGGCCGCAGTAAAAACCATTAGTGAAGACTATGGTAACCAAACTATGGGGATCTTAAAGATCGCCTTTCTTTCTTCATTCATGTTAGAGTTTTTGGCCTCTATTGCCATTGCGCTTGTTGCTGTTATCTTAGGTTTTAGACTTTATTATGGTGGTGTTGATTATTTATTAGCACTGTGGATATTGTTACTGGCTCCAGAATTCTATTTACCATTTAGACAATTAGGTACTCAGTATCACGCCAAAATGGCGGGAGTTACCGCAGCCCAAGATATGCTACAAATTCTCAGTACACCAATTAAAGAAAACCAAACTGAAACACGGTTTAAATCACCTTTCGATATCGCTTTAACAGATGTTAACTTCACCTACTCAGGTCGTAAAAGCACGCTTAAAAATATTAACTTAACGCTATCTAATCACGGTTTATATGCTGTTATTGGTGAAAGTGGCGCGGGTAAGTCAACGCTGATCGATACCATCTTAGGTTTTAATCCCCCTGATAGTGGTTCAATGACGATCAACGGTACTAAACACACACCAGCAGAGCGTGATACTTGGTTAAATCATTGTGGCTGGATCGCACAGCAAGGCCACGTTTTCTACGGAAGTCTTGGTTTCAATATCGCCTTAACAGAAAATTATGACGACACTAAGATACAACAAGTATTAACTAGTGTCGGTCTTGCTGATTTCGTATCGCAATTAAAAGATGGGTTAAATACCCACGTTGGTGAAGGTGGTGTTGGTATTTCTGGTGGTCAATCTCAACGATTAGCATTAGCACGCGCATTTTACCACCAGCCAGATGTACTCATTCTTGATGAGCCAAGCAGCCATTTAGATAAAGACACCGAACAAATTGTCAGTGATAGCATCGCTGAATATGCAAAACAGCATTTGGTTATTGTTATTGCCCATCGTTTACATACCGTGATTGACGCGAAACAGATCATTGTATTAGAACAAGGTCAAATAATCGAACAAGGTACCCACACTGAATTACTTGAGTTAAATGGCAGCTATGCAAATTCCGTTAACATAAATATGGAGATGAACGCATGAATCCATTAGTTAGATTAATGAAGCTTCTTAAACCACAACTTCCTTTAATGTTACTCGGTACCTTGTTATCTATTATTACCGTGATGGCAAATATTGGATTACTCGCGATTTCGGGTTGGTTCATTACCATCATGGCCATTGCGGGACTATCTGGTGTAACAGCTAACTATTTCACGCCTGCCGCAATTATCCGCTTCTTAGCAATCGTGCGAACAGCTGGTCGGTATGCTGAACGTTTGTTAACTCACCGCGCAACATTTAACACCCTTGCTGCTTTACGCTACTATTTTTATACTCGCTTAGAGCCATTATTGCCCTACTACCGTGTTAACTTTAAGTCAGCAGATATTCTTGCTCGTTTACAGCAAGATATCGATGAACTTGATAACTTTTACTTAAGAGTATTGCTACCAGCATTACTTGCTATTTGTAGTATCCCACTTGTTGGCTGGGCGGTGAGTTTTATTTCATCTGATCTCGCGTTTGTTATTGTCGGTGCATTAATTCTTGTCGGTTTTGTTTTACCAATATTCATTTTATTGTTAAGTAAAAAGCGCGCACAGCAACAAGCGAAACTCTCAAGTGAACTAAAAATTGAATTAGTCGACGGCATGGCATCAATGCGTGAATTACTGGTTTATCAAATATCACAGCAATATCAAAAGTCGATTAATCGTGTGTCTGAAAACTATCATCGTGCTGAATTACAGTTACACCGCCTGCATGCATTAGCCACTGCTTTAACATTTTTAGCCATTAATGCAACCGTGTTGGCAAGCTTATATCTACTCGTACCTCTGGTACAAACTGGCGATTTAAAACCGGAATTTGTTGCCAGTGCTGCATTACTCATTTTAGTTTGTTTCGAAACCGTCATTAATATGCCCCTCGCCTGTCAGATTTTACCTAAAGTACATGACAGTGCCGCTCGCTTGTTCGAGATTATTGATAAACCTATCCCCGATTTAGGTGGTAATAGATTAGTAACAACAGGTCCAATTAAGTTTAATGATTTGAGTTTCACTTATCCTGATGGTCATGATTGTGTATTAAAAGATATTGACCTTACTATTCAACAAGGTGAAAAAGTTGCGATTATCGGTGCCAGTGGTGCGGGTAAATCAACCTTAGTAAATCTATTAATGGGATTCTGGCCTATTCCACCATCTAACAATATACCAAGTTCGGATATGGTCGGTAAGTTACAGCCAGGTATCACCATTGATGACATTGACTTAAATGAGTTGAATACAGAATCATTACGTGAACACGTTGCATTAATGAGCCAAAACAGCCATCTTTTTCATGCAACGATTGGTGATAATCTTCGCTTAGCAAACCCGAAAGTAACAGAATCACAAATGCGTGATGTATGTCAGATTGTAGGGTTAATCGATTTTATTGATGAACTAGAAAATGGGTTTAGCACTTGGTTAGGAGAAACAGGCTCTGGCTTATCCGGTGGTCAAAAACAACGTTTATGTTTAGCACAAGTATTATTGCGAAATGCAAAGGTGCTCGTTCTCGATGAGCCAACCAAAGGACTTGATCGTCACAGTGAAAGAACAATCATTACAAACCTATTTGAACAACTTGAGCAATCACGACAAAGTTTACTCCTGATCACACACAAACCATTAATGTTACAAAAAATGGATAAAATCATCGTCATGGATGAAGGGACTATCGTTGTACAAGGGGATCATAAAACCTTAATGGAAACTAATTATTATTACCGAAAACTGCTAAATTACTTCTAAGCACAGTTCATTAATACGTTATAACAGCAACCTAGTAATCAAACAAAAATGGGTAATACAATTAAATGTATTACCCATTAATCAAATTGGCTTAGGCGCCTCACTCACTAACCCTTTATCGTTCAATGCTTCATATAAATCATCAACCCGCTTCTTATTTACACCAAAGTCTGACTTACCCAGTCTTGATGCTGACCGAACAGCAATGATGCCATCTTTTAGACGAAGGTGAAGTTCAAAGTCATCGACAAACCGCATTAAAGAACTCGTACTTTCGACATATATATAATCTGTCGTTTCTATCATAATTTCCATATTGCGTTGCGCTTGTAAATAGGCTTTAATTTCAGACCAAGCCAATTCCGCACTCGCTTCTAGTTTGAAGGCTGGCACATAATGACTTTCGTCTAGACTGTCACTTGATACGCAATTCGGTGATTCAGGGCAAGCGGCCAACTTTGAGTTAACAACACCAAGGTTATCAGGCGGAGTGCCTGTACAGGCGGCCAGTAATACACTCCAAGTCAGTACGAATGTAGAACGAGTGAACATGCGAGAGCTAAACATTTTAATCCTTGTAGACTAATTTATAATTTACATCATTTAACCATAAATTGAATAAACAGCAAACACGTCATAATTATCCAAGAACTTGCTGTAAATATTAATTCACTGATTAGGATGAACTATGACTTAGTCGATTTTTCGGCATAATCATCATCACTGTAATAACCGTAATAATATTCAGAATCAGCAACACCATCGGTATTAACGTGGTTCATCACGATCCCGACTAAATTGGCGTCTACTTTAGCAAGACGACGAATGCCATTTTGCACTAATCTTACTCGTGTCGCTTCGCTTTTAATGACATAAATAATCGCGTCTGTGTGTAAAGATATAATTAATGAATCACTGACAGCTTGAATAGGTGGTGTATCAATAACTACCCGATCATAAGATTGTCTGAGGCTCTCTAATAATTGTTTAAAACGTTTTGAGGAGAGTAATTCTTGCGCATTCTTCGGTGTTGGGCCGCACGCCATAACATGAACACCCGAGGCTGGGTCCACAGTAATACAATCAGATAAATTGGCATCACCCGTTATCACTTGTGCAAGCCCAGGTTTATCTTTTGGTATATTAAAGTTCTTTGCCAAACTTGGTTTACGCATATCAGCATCTATCAGTACCGTTTTTTCGATCTGGGCTAACGAGAACGCAATATTTGTTGCGGTTGTTGATTTACCTTCATTAGGTTGAGATGAGATGATTCCAATAACTTGATTCACCCGTTGACCCTGTGCTAATAGAAAGCTCGTGCGTAATGTCCGCACAGATTCAGAAAACTGGCAGCCATCTTCGTCAAAAAAATAGTGTAAGTCTAAATCTTGATTTCGTTTTCTAGCAACCTTGGGTAATACACCTAATACAGGTAGTCCAAGCTTATTTTCTATATCTCCAACAGAGTTAAAATTATCGGTGAAATACTCTTTAACGAGTAAATATGCGATATGTAGCAACATCGTTAATATAAATACAATAATAATCACTATTTTAGTACTTAACGTAATCGGTTTATTTGGCGCTTTCGCTCTGTCAGTAAAACGTGCGACCGCAGCATTAAAGTCACTCGTCAACGCAGTTTCTTTAGATCGCTCTAGAAATGTATTATATAGTTTTCGGTTACTTTCTACGTCTCTTACTAATTTTTGGTATTCATTATCTTTACCGATAACATCTTGAAATTGATTCTGAATTTTACTGTATTGTCTTTCTAAAGCTGCAACATTACTTTTCTTGGTTTTTAGCTCTCTGTCCAAACCTGATACCAATTTGGAAATTTGTATTGTCAGATGCTTGTTCACCGTATAGAGCTCTGATTTAGCCGCAATAAGATCTGGATGCTTACGGCCATAAATTTGTGATAATTCAGATACTTTTAATTTTGCTCTTACTTTTAACTTTTTGATATTTTGAATAATCGGATGTGACGTTATTTCTGGTATTGACTCTAAGTTCTCTAGGTTTTTAACCCCATACTCATTAATCGCACGAACAATACTCCGTAACTGATTCACTTCATTCTTGGCTTCAACTAATTGATAAGACGTTTGTTCAAGTTCGTTACTCACTAAACCCGTTAACCCTCGCCCGCCTCGATCTTGTAGATCAATGATATTTTCCTCTTTACGATATGCTTGTAATAGCGTTTCAGATTCATCAAGACTCCTGCGTAAGCCTTCAAGTCTTTTTGTTAACCAGTGAGCGGCATTTTTATTAATCGATGATTTGACTTCAAGATCTTGTGCTATATATGCCTCGCCAACGGCATTGGCAATCATTGCAGCAAGTGCGGGGTCTTCACTCTCAAATGAAAGTTTAACAAGCTGTGTTTTTCTAATTGGCGTAACCATTAAGCGTTTTGAAAACTGTCTTAAACGCGAAATTTTCACCTGTTGACTTTCAAGCGCTTGATTGCTTATATCCGTCGCTGATTGTGGTACGCCACTGATATAACCCGCACCAATATTCTCTGCAAACTCACTATCAATATTCATAATAAATGATTTAAGCAGAGGTGAAACATCAAGAATATACGCGACGGCCTTATCACGCCAACTCTCCCGTTTTTGAAATGATGGTTGCTGTTGTAAATTTAAGCGGTCAAATACAGTCTCTGCAATTGATTTTGATTTAAGAATTTCAAATTGAGTTAAATAATATTCTTTTCTATTTGAATCAAGACCTTGCACTGAATCAAACGAAACAGCTTGCGCTTGATTTGCTTCAATTAATAACGTAGCAGAAGCACGGTATAACGGCTGTTCTTTTGATAAATACAGTGCAGCAGAAAGAGAGACAAAGGCAGACAGTAAAAAAATTCGCCATTTATAACGCTGGACAACATGCCAATGCGGTGAAGGTAACACAATGTCTTTATTGACCGACGATTTATTGAGACTCTGTTCAAGTTTATCCATTAGAAAAACCTTTGCTTAATCAAAATGGTGTCACCAGCATTAACTTTATACGTTAAGCTTGCGTTAATTTGTGTGTTTTTGTTCTTTTCTTTAAATAAATATATTTTTTCTTTTGATGCGCGTTCCGTTAACCCACCAGCCAGCGCGATAGCTTGGTTTACAGTTAAACCTGGCTGATATGAATACCCCCCAGGTTTCTTAACTTCACCGTGTATATAAAAAGGTCGGTATTCAACGACATGAACATAAACATTTGGATTAACGAGGTAATCACCTTTCAAACCATTATAAATCAACTTTTCAACTTGCTTAACCGTTAGACCCGTTACCTTTATTTCTCCAAAAAATGGATAATTAATTTGGCCACTATTACTCAGCAACGTGTCTACCGTCAGATTTTTTTGTCCGAAAACTTTAATTTCTACCTTATCCCCAGGCCCTAAAATATAAGAGCCCTTGGCTAATACCGGTGTTTGTATTAAGAGCAATAATATACAAAAAAAGATACTTTTCATTATACTGTCCTTTAAAGCGTCAATGTTAAACTAGCGCCGACAACATTTTTATCATATTCAAATATCGTGTTTGTTGAAGTATTTCTATCCCAAAGTCCAAATAGGGTAATTGCAATATTATCGGTAAAATCATAGTTAAATTTAAGCTTGTAACCATTCGTATCATCAACTCGGTATATACCACTGTAATCATCCGTGAATTTATAAATCGCGAAAGATGAATAAAAATACGATGTCCAATTATGCTTCCAATCAAGCTTGTATTTAGTTTCAAGCACATAGTCGCCATCAACATCTGGGTCTTTCGTTGTTTGAGACGTTGATAACGTAATTTTTGAGTAAGTCAGCGGACGCCAAGCACCACCTATATTCCAGCTAAACCCCGTAAAGTCTTCTCGACCTTCATCATCAAATTCTTTTGCTTGTCCTCCCAATTTAATGAATCCATGGAGGATAGGAGATGCTTTCCATTGCATGCCTAACAATGCAGTATATACATCAGAATCGCGACTTAGATCCCCCGATATATTATAATCGTAACCAATGGTCTCTGCATTTATTTCAATAAAGGCATCGGTATGAGCCCTTGTGGAATAGAAAAATGCTGAGCCCAATAACAATGAGTCGTAATTACTTCTTCGGGTTAGGGTTTTAAAATTAGTGTATGCTTTTTCGTAAAATTTAGCGTTAAAAGCAAGGCGACCTTTTGTTTGTAATGCGCCATATTCATATTTTGCAGACAGCATATTTTTACTGTACGTAATTGGTTTATCTGTTGATTCATAATTCAGCTCTGTCAAACCACCGCCGCGCCGTTCCGCTAGCCATTGAGCTTTAACGTTTATGTCTACACGGTGCGAATCACTGGGTTCTAAGTGCACATTAAAACCGAGCAATCCGTCCATATAATTATCAGCAGAACTTGCTTCATAGATGCCTTTTTCGACTCTAGCATCAAGACTAAAGTAATTAATGCCATCATCGATTTTTAAATTTATCATCGGAATAACAGTGATTATAGCGCTACGAGTGCCGTTTTCTTGTTGCTTATAGATATTATCATCATCTACAATACTCACTTCCAACGATGGTTTTACGAATAGTCCCCCATCGGTGATGTATGTATCTTGGGTGTATGCAACAGCCCCTCCACTCAACAAAACTAGACCTAAGCAATAGTAGTGACCTTTGAATGCTTTCATTTTGGCTCGCCTCGTCGGTTGATATATCCGAGTGTTGTTCATACCTTACCTCTCTAAATAGCTAATATGTGTTCTCGCTTTTTAAGCAGGTCAGTACGGTTAACAGCATAATTTTGAAATCAAACCAGATTGACCATTGCAAAATATAATAAAGGTCAAACTCAATACGTTTCTGCATTTTATCTAAAGTATCCGTTTCCCCTCGCCAACCACTGACTTGGGCCCAACCGGTAATACCAGGTTTAACATGATGTCTTAGCATGTAAAATTGGATGAGTTTACGATACTCCTCATTATGTGATACAGCATGAGGTCGAGGCCCGACAACAGACATGTCGCCCATCAGTACATTAAAGAATTGCGGGAGTTCATCAAGGGAACTACGACGTAAAAAACCACCAAAAGGAGTAACACGTTTATCGCCTCTTATTGCCTGTGTTACATTCCCGTCAGATTCCATCACCGACATACTTCTGAATTTGTAAACAGTAATTTTGTCACCGTGTAGTCCATACCGGCTTTGCTTGAACAATACTGGACCAGGGGATGTGAACTTTAGCGTGATTGCGATAGCAAGATAGACAGGGGAAAGCAGTATTATGGCGATTAAACTTACTATAATATCTTCAAATCGTTTTAGCCAAACTTTGGCACCTAAATAAGGGGATTCAAAAATGCTTAGCGCATCAATTTTGCCAACATGAGTAACACGGCCATGCATAACATCAGAGAGCATAAATGCAGGTAAAACATAAACATCGACAGTTGTATCTGATAATAAATTGATAATTTCTGCGATACGTTTCTCAGCTGAAATAGGTAAAGCAATAAACAAAACGTCAATTGAACCATTTTTAGCTTCAAAAATACCCGCAGATATATTACTCACAACTGTCATGCCTTTAGGTAAACGTTCTGCATTTCTATCATCAAAGAAACCCACAAAATCAAACCCGAATTCATCACAATGACTGATCTCATGATATAAGTTAGCCCCTGTTGACGTTGCGCCTAAGATAGCCATTTTTCGTAGGTTGATGCCTAATTTACAACGTACAACAGACCATTGATATTTCAATACTCGCCACGTAAAACAACACAAAAATGCCACAAAATACCAGACATTTAAGACATAACTCGGAAACTCAAAGGATGCTTCCAGCCATGTACCAATACCAGATAATATTAAAAATGAAGATATAAACACAGCAACGACAGTCATCAGGACTGCAATAAATCGGCCTACACGCCATGATTGATATAAATTAAGAGCCTCTGCGATATATAAAAAAACGACGGCAGCCGTTAACGCTACAATTATATATTCTTGTGTCATCCTAAGGTTATAGCTATGAATTACAATAACAAAAGAAAATGTAACACAACTTAAATCTAAGAAGCGATAAACAAAAGAGTAATTAGCAGAACTTACCTTAAATGTATTAGTAGGTTTCAAAATACGATTCCTTAACAAATTTAAAGTAGTCACATTTTGAAAATGAACTACCGAGCTAAATAAACGATTCGCTCATCCAATGAATATGTCATTGATAATCCATTAATTATCTTCTTCAATGAAGATAGTGGTATTAATTTAAAAATACTAATTAAACATCTCACTAAATATAGCAGTGATTTTTTTTATGGCCGCAACATGTGTTACTTTTCAGAAGAGTATATATTCAACAAGACCACAAAAATCAACATAAACAATTAAAATCACACGAAATAACAGTGTAAAACTTTATATAGTCAGTGATTAAGCTATAATCTTAAATCTTGCATTAAGACGAAGAGTTAATATGTTTATAACTTCTTTTCACTATTTTCGAGGCTTTGCAATATTAATTATCATCGCAGGACATGTCCACGTAGGTAATAGTGAAGTGGACTTCCCAATATTCACCAACTTGGTTTCGGGGTCAACTGCTTTATTCGTATTCATTAGTGGTTATTTATTTCAACATCTACAAAAAGGTGTATTTAATTATCCTTTGTATTTAAATAAGAAGTTAAAGTATGTAATTCTACCCTATTTAATCTGCTCAACCCCTGCAATTATTAATATAGCAATGACTGGTAATTTTCACCCACTCTTGGGAAATGTAACGACTATCGAAGGCAGTGTGATCAATATTTTTACAGGTCGGCATGTGACGGCATATTGGTATGTTCCCTTTGCTGCATTACTATTCATAAGCGCTCCAATTATAGTGAAATTCTCATTATTAAAACATAATATGCAATTGTTGATACTCTTTACATTTTCGATTATCGCGATCTATGCCCACCGACCGATAGGCGGACTTAATCCGTTTCATTCTTTCATTTATTATATTCCATTTTATTTATTTGGTATTTATGCTGTTGTTAATCGAGATTCAATAGAAAAAATAAAGAAATACAACGTTATTTTTTTAATAATAACGTTACTACTCGCTTATATTCAAATTAGATTAATGGGTATTATTGGTAGTAGCCATAAAGACTTGTTTACATTTTCAGGTATTGATATTATGTACCTACAAAAGGTATCTTTATTGCTATTTGTGATGACTTCGTTGGATTTAATTGAAAGCAAAAATGTTAAACCACTTTCTTTTTTTGCGAATATATCTTTCTCACTCTATTTCATTCATGGTTATGTATTAATATTATTGGCACGATTATCTATCAACGATACATTATTAAATTATGGTTTCAATGAATCTGGTGCGATGCTTATTAAATTCACCCTTGTAGTTGCGATAAGTTCATTACTATCTATTAGTATCATTAAATTATTAGGTAAACGAAGTCGATATTTCATCGGAAGTTAATATATGTCATAAATGATTATTTAAAACGAGCCCACTTTCTTTCTTATAATAAATCCAAATATAAATATTAAAATCAAAGGAACTACTATATTTGCTAGGCTATAAAAACTGTTCGCATAACTAAAACTGCCATTCGGGATACTTTCCTTCTGACCAAAAAATAAATTTAGCAAACTAATTAACACAAAGAAAGATAAAATTATGAAAGACTTCAATCTTTTAACCTTAAATACAAAACGATGTAATACATAAAAACATTGTATGTAGTTGATGATAAAAGCAGTCACTAAACTGATACACAATACGATCATATCCCCCATATAAACACCAAAAATAATAGCGGACACATTAACAACCGATGAAAATATACCACAATAAAACATCTGCTTTGTAGCACCCATCGCTTGATATAACCCTCCTGTAGAACTTAAAACCATCTGCACAGGGATTGATAATGCTAATATTTTCAATAATTCACTCACGGCGAACCACTGCGAACCAAAGAGAATGAAGATAATATCGTCTGCATACCAAAACATAATTGTAGCCGTCAAGATCCCCAGTACAGCCAATTTATAGGCCAATCGATAGTAAGCAGTAAAAACTATATCAGGCTGACTTTTATACTTAGTCAATACGGGTTGCAGTGCAGGTGTGATAGCAAAAGTAAACAATTGGAGTGGATACCGCATAACTTGATATGTTTTTTCATAGAAACCAACGGTCGTGACACCAAAAAATTTCGCCACTAATAAGGTATCTAAATTGCGCGAGAAAAAATTAAGTATATTAAACCCAAGTTGAAATTTAGCTATCGCGAACAAGGGGATAATACTTGATATTTTGATACCTATTTTGGCTTTACCTATTTCAGTATTCTTTGAAAAACGATGATAAAAAATGAAACGTCCTACTGGCGTAACTAATATTTTTATTGCCAAGGCCACAACACCTAGCCCCATAAAATAAAGTAGAATACAAACCATTAGTGCAATGAACTCTGCAAATATTTCAGCTTTCCCAATAATAATAAATTGGGTATCCTTTTGTAACGATGCCAATGGCAACATTGAAATTGCAGAAAAAAAGACACTCAAGGCTAAAACATATGTGAGTAAGTTGACATTAATTAACTCAAGCCAACTCGCCAGTACAGGCGTAATATAAACAAATAATAACGACAACATAAGCCCAATAATTAATGTCGCACTAAAGATACCATCACGCTCTTCATCACTAATCGAATCTCTGTGTATAATTGCAGGCCCAAGACCTGATGTGGCTAACAGTTGAAAGAATAAAATAAGAACTTGTAATGCAGCTAACGTACCAAAGTCGTTGGGAGTGAACAATCTTGCTAAAATAGCCAGTGATGTAATTTGTAGGACATAAAGTGAATACTTTCCTATCAGGCTATGAAGAATCCCTCTGTTTAATTCGTTATTTATTTTGCTCATAATGAGATAATCCTATCATTAAGTAAATAGTAGATCACTCAGCACCGCGAATTACTTCATGCTCATTGATAACTTCATCCCTAATCATATAAACACCAGATGAAATAACAATCATAACCATCAAAAACCACGCCATATTAGCATCCCTAAATATGCTGGACTCTGTAACATTTTGTAAAATGGGAATAATTAATGCCGCATGGATAAAAACACTATTCGATTTCAGCATTGAGAGAACAAAAAATATAAAGATAAGTGATGAACCAACAATGCCAAACTGTAAAAGTAATTGCAAATAGCCATTATGAGCCGATGATATATATTGTAAAAAGCTATATTTATCATCTAGTACAAAGGGGATTACGCCTACTTCAAAATAACTACCGTAACCATAACCAAGTGCTATTTTGTCAAAAAATTCAAGATCATAATACAATGAATCCCAAATACCCCCCCGACCAGTAAAGAAATCTGCATCAACATATAATGCGATATGCTGATAATCATTCATGTAATAACTTACTCCAGGTATAAAAATAAATATAGAAAAAAATATACTCGCGAGTATAAACATTAATACTTTCATTTTAAAAATACTGAGTTGGATTAATAGAAAATATGTAATACATAATAAAATACTCGTCTTACTCTGGGTTATTAATAGAAACGCAAATAAAATAATGAGTAAAATGTTAAGTGAATGGCTATTTACATCAAACGATTTAATCCACATATAGCTAATAACAATCAGCACAGCTAAATTGACCCCCATGGTATTCTTGGACTTAAAGTATCCGGCCAAATTTAAACTCTCATTAAAACCTGCACCTTGAACAATAGAAAAAATGATCATGGAAATACAAACGATGATCGCTAGTTTCAGATTAACCTCAATACTCTTGTGATAAAATGAAAAGCAAAATGCAATTGATACAGACGCACAAAATACCATTTGAAATATGGCACGCTTCATTGTTATTAACGGATAATTTGACCAACTCGCACTCAGTAAAGCAATGAGGCAGATAACGAGTAAAATAAAAAGTTTATTGACCAAGACTAACTTAAGATTGTTAAACTCTTTATTTATAAAAAATCGAAACGAAAAAAACAAGAACAGAGAAATCCAAAAGAGTTGTTTAAATATATTACTCTCTGCAAGACTACCAGTAACCACATCTAATTCATGATCCATCATACTGATCTTACTTGTAAAGTCAGGTGTAAAAACGCCAAGACAATACAATAACATAAGTAATAAACCATATTTTTCAAGCCAAACAAGCACATTCATACAGAACCAACTAGGACGTTATATCTAAAGCATCAGTAGATAAATACATTTGGAGACAAATATCAATTATTTCAGCATAAATATGATATTAGACGTAAGGCATGGTTTTGGCATAAAACTAAATGCCAATGTGCGGCTAATACACTATTATTAACACAGTTACATTACCCATAAACAAGGTTCTGTATGTCATATAACATTATAAATAGACAGCGTAACATCGTCATTGTTTTTATATTTATAATGGCTTTATTCATAAATACTGCTAAATCGGAATCGAATACCTCGACACCTAAATGCACAAAAATAATCTCACATAATAAAGAAAAATTAGCTGCGCTTATCCCTACCTATAAAAGTATCAATCATGCCTTAGAAAAGTATATAGATGGTGATGTCATATGCCTTGCTGATGGCAATCATCCCGCGATAACCATTAAAGATTTTAATAGTGGAAGCAAGCCGTTAATAATACGCCCATGGCATTATTTAAGAACAAGAATAAAAAATAGGCATTACACTGGCACCGGAATAACAATAAAGAACTCACAAGGGATTATTATTGAAGGGTTAATCATAACAGGAGGCTTAACTGCAATTTTGGTACAAGATTCATCAAACATCTCACTGCTATCAAACAAAGTGTTTAACACGGGTAACCAAGCAATATCGATAAAACCACGTCATCACGGTGGTAGCCATTATTTGGTTGAAGATAATGTTATTTTCAACACAGGATTGCTAAACCCACGCTATGGCGAAGGATTATATATTGGCGATGGTTCGTATACTGAAGATAAGAGTAGATTGAAAATACGATATACTGTCGATGACGTTATTATAAAAAACAACATAATTCATCATACTAGAAACGAGGCCATTGATGTAAAAGCAAATGCCTATAATGTTAAGATAATCAGTAATAGCATCAACGATATAAATTTAAAATTCAACGCTGCTATCACCATAGCAACAGAGTCATCCTTTGCCGAACTAGGAGGCTATGAGGTAATCGATAATGTCATTACAAATATCGTTAACCGCTCTGGTTACCGCCCTATTGGTATTGCGGTCGGGCACGGTGATACGCTGATTAAAGACAACCTCATTATCGATGAGAATGAAAATTTTATTGCGACGTGTCTGTTCACTACATTTCTAAATCCGAAATTAAATAAAGTCACATTAGAAAATAATCAATTAATTGGTGCCGGTATTCCGTTCTCGGCAGGGTGCACAGGTGGAACAAATGATAACGCGAAGGCCGTAGCCATATTCAAATAAAAACTGCCATATAGGCAGTCCTTTTTACACTTAATGATGTTACACATATCTAAAGCACATTTACCAAGTTCTAACTGGACCGGTATCAACATGTACAAAGCCCGACTTAGGGTAATAACCGACCCCGCCTAATTTTAATGAGATAGCGGCTTCACGTAAATGAGCTAATTTAACGTCTGGAATAGCAATATCAATAGCCATGCCTCGCATATGATAACTTTTGGTTGCAACGGCATTACTCTTACTTGCTAACATCTGATTAGTTTTAGGTGAACGATAACCAGAAATAACATGAAACTCTTCAGAAACGTTCAGCGTTCTATTTAGTTTATAGAGTAATTCATAAAGCCGGTTGTCCATCGGTACAGACAAATTTTGTCTATGATCACGCAATAAATGGCTGAAGCTTTGAAGTGTATCTTCTTGGTACAACCCATCGATCCAATAATTTCCTTGACCCCGTTCTCTCGTGTGTATGTTATAAAAGCAAAGCTCTCTCATGCCTAATACACTTTGGCTTGCTTTAACTTTAACTGGCGCAACGGAATACGCAGCTAATCCGCCAAGACTTAATAACACTTTTCTACGTGTTGGACATACTATTGACACCATCCCACCACTGATCACTTTTCATACAAAGGTAGTGGAATGTATATTCAATACAGTATTAAATCAAGTTTTATCTCTGTAATGCATATATATCATCACGAAATTGGCTTAATCCACTATCGTCAATCCATGCAGTCCAATATACCAAGTGAACAGGTAACGTATCATTTAAAGGAAACCATTTCGTTATATCTCGACTGAACTTTAGTTCTGACCACAACGACTTATTATCGACTAAACTATTTGCAATCCAATTTGCCAATTCATCAACTTTTTCGATACGAATACAGCCGGAAGAAAGCGCCCGATTCGAATAACTAAACAATTTAGGATTGGTTGTATCATGTAAATAAACACTGAAGTTATTAGGAAAATAGAATTTATAGCGGCCGAGTGTATTCTTTACGCCTGGCATTTGTTCGAGTCGATATGGAAACTGGCCATTTGCGAGTATTACCCATTCTTCAGGTGACTTTTCAACTCGTTGATCTTGATAATTATAAACACTAAAATCGCGCTGGTTAAAGAAATCACCATTGAGTTTTACTTTTGGCAATAAATCATCTTCTAAAATACTACGGGGTACACGCCAGCTTGGGTTAATGACCATGCTTTTAATTTCACTGGTCAGTATTGGGGTTGGTTTTTTAGGTTTTCCAACAATAACACGTGAGCGTAGTGCAATTTCACCATTATCACTTAATAATAATTCGTAAGCCGGTATATTAACAAGGAGATAACGAGCGCCAAGATTAGCCATAAAGTTAATCTTTCGTTGCATATTATGAGTGAGTAATTCAGCTCTGCGATGAGGATTTAGATTTAACCACTTTAATGTATCTGGACCAATGATAGCATCTGGGTTAAGGCCGTGTCGACGCTGAAAGCTTCGAACAGCACTGGCTAATTTATCTGTATAAAGATCTGATAATGCTATCGATGCATCACTATCACCAAGTAGTATTAATCGCGAATGTATGTCATAAATCACCGCGTCACGATCACCTACACGTAATAACCCTGATATTTTGATTTCATTCCACGAATATTGTGATGAGAGCCTGTTAAGATAGCTTGCACGACTAGAAAATTGTAGTTCTGTTTTAGACATAGGCACAAAGGTATTACCACTCATAAAAGGCAGTACACTGTGCGGTTGTAAATTGCGGTGATTTACAACCGCATACCGATCATTTATGATTTCATTTGTACTTTTTGACTCATTAAAATTAGGACCAACAATCGAGATTTGATGTAAGGGTAAAGCAGATAAGGTATTGCAACGGACTAATAACATTACGAGTAGCAATGATGGTGTTATTTTATTTTCAAGCCCACTTCGAAGTACATATTTTAATCCCCTAAAGGGATACCTTGTAAACATGGTAATCCCTCCAATGAATATAAATTAAGTATGGTAAATAAATACCAACTGACCAACAATTTTGGCTATTAATACGCTAAAATGAAGTTTATTAAACTAACGTGAAGGTTATATGCAAAATAATATTACAATTTGGGTTGACGCAGATGCTTGTCCGATCCCAATGAAAGAAATACTTTTTCGTGCAGCAGTTCGCGTTAAAGTGCCACTAGTATTAGTTGCAAACCATTGGATACGCGTCCCTGCCTCTCCCTATATTTCAATGACACAAGTACCTTCAGGTTTTGATGTTGCCGATGATCATATCGTGTTGAAAGTGGCAAAAGATGATCTTGTTATTACATCCGATATACCACTTGCAGCAGAAGTCATCGAAAAAGGTGCACATGTGATCACCTCTCGTGGTGAAAAATATACATTAAGCAATATTCGTCAACGTCTTAATATAAGAGACTTTATGGATACCATGCGAGCGAGTGGTGAAATGACGGGTGGCCCAGCCGCTTTGGGGTCAAAAGATAAACAGGCGTTTGGTAATGCACTTGACCAATACCTTGCTAAGTATGCGAATAAATCTTAATTTTCATTAATATCGAACCCTAGGAATCATTTGTGCAAAAAATTGCTGTGTTTGTTGACGTTCAAAATATTTATTACACTACTCGCCAAACTTATGCCCGCCAGTTTAATTACCGAAAACTCTGGCAACACTTATTATTACAAGGAGACGTAGTAACAGCGTATGCCTATGCCATTGATAAGGGTGATGATCAACAACGTAAATTCCAAGATGCACTCAAACATATCGGTTTTGATGTGAAGCTAAAACCCTTTATCCAACGCAGTGATGGTTCAGCGAAAGGTGACTGGGATGTTGGGATCACAATCGATGTACTACAAGTCGCAGAATCGGTCGATACTGTTGTACTGCTCTCTGGAGATGGTGACTTTTCTATCTTGCTTGATACGATAAAGGCCCGTCATCAAGTCAGAGCTGAAGTTTATGGTGTGCCAGCCTTAACCGCGAATGCTTTAATCAATAGCGCGACCGTATTCACTCCTATTTATGAAGATTTTTTATTGTAATAATCTGAATAAATTTTGAACGTCTATTAACGTATACAGGTGTTTTATAACGCAACCTCATAATCATAACTACGCTCTAGTAAAAAACACCGTATAACGCAGTCGTAAAAAGCAAGTTAGGTTTATGGCCTGACTTACTTTTTGTTAAGTCCGACATAAAACAATATTATAAAAAAGGCCAAAATGACCTACACTGAAAGTAGCATAACTAACTGAGTAACAAGCATGCATATATTGATAACGGGTGGCACTGGCTTTATCGGCCAAGCATTTATTAATACCTTTCAAGCTGATTATCAATTTACCGTATTGACCCGCGATGTTAATAATGCAAAAGCTATCTTTTCACATATTTCGACGCACAACATCAAGTTCATCTCGCAGTTACATGAGTTACCGAGTGCAATTCATATTGATGCAGTGATCAATTTGGCTGGTGCTCCTATTATGGACAAAATGTGGAGTGCAAAACACAAACATGTTTTAGAATCGAGTCGCTGGGAAACAACACAATATTTGGTGAATTTAATTTCAACAAAAACGATCACCCCCGACGTCTTTATCAGTGGTTCAGCCGTTGGCGTTTATGGTCGACAAGGTGGCCGCTGCATTGATGAGAAACACCTAGAGCATTATCCCGAATATGCGAGCAAGCTATGTGAACATTGGGAAGAAATAGCTCGTACATGTTGCCCGTCAACCCGTACTGTTATATTACGCACAGGTATTGTATTAGATAAAGATAAAGGCGCATTGCAAAAAATGGCATTCCCTTTTAAGTTAGGACTTGGCGGCCCTATAGGGAAAGGCCATCAATACATGTCATGGATACATATTGACGACATGGTTGCTGCCATCAGTTATTTGTTACAGCATAAGTCAGCCAGTGGCACCTTTAACCTGACATCACCAAACCCAGTGACTAATAATGATTTCTCCCAAAAATTAGCCGCTTGCTTTGGTAAAAAAGCACGCTTAGCAACACCTGTACTTCTTTTAAGGTTAATACTGGGCGAACGTGCCGACCTCCTTGTATATGGTCAACGCGTATTACCAACTCGATTACTGGATGCTGGTTTTACGTTTCACTATGATTCATTAGAGCAAGCATTTTCAGCCATCTATGATGCATAATTGTCTAAATCTTGATAAAGCTTATTCAGGCCCAAATTTTCTTGCTAATCTAATTGCATCCAATATATTAACAATCCATACGCAGAGCAACACAATGGTTGCAAGGTGCATATTTTGTGTGTCTATAGATGCAACCTGCTGTGTCACTAATTGGTTAATATTTAGCAAATCGATATTACCACCAGATAACATCACTTGATCTACAATTAATTGTGTCTGCGTTATAGTGACATCTATAATGTAATACAGTGGTAGTGCAGCAATAACTGCAAAGACAACCGCCGCGATATACTTCTTTAACCACCAATGTCCAGCACCTGGAAATAAGAACGCGGATAATAGGCTCGCTTTAAGGGGTTTATTCATAACATCTCCTAACTCAATATATGGCTATAACAAACTAAAGGTAATAATAACAAGGATAAAGAATGTAGTGTCACTTGTAACGGTTTAAATATTAAACCAGCCATAAATAATACAAACATAAGCAACAAACAGTTATAAAAGACTGTGTTTAATTCCGTTCCAACATCAATCCAAATAACATCATTCGAGGTCAATGTCTCCCATATCTCCAGGATGATATCCAAGAGTGTATTAACGTTACTCATGAATATACGACTAAACATCGGTAGAACAGGCAATAGAATTACCGCAAACAACAAGACTGGTAATATTAACACGCTAAATATGGGAATGAAGATCAGGTTGATTATGGCGGATAACCAACTAAAGCCTGAAAAAATCGTCATTTGGATGGGTAATAAAAGTAATGTAAACAGCACTTGGTTACAGCATACATGCGTTAATTTCCGATAAGTATTTTTTATGGTCTGTTTTATTGGACTTTTATCCCTGACTGGGGTTCCTGTTCGACTTAACCAAACTAATATAAATACAGACGCCATTGCTGAAAATGACAGCCAAAAACTAATCGAAAATACAGTTAAAGGATCCAACAGCAAAGTCACCAACAACATTGTCGCGAACAATTGAAATAATGTAACTTTGTAATATTGAACACGATATAAACAATGAATACACAGTAAAACAATAGCACGTAGCGCAGGTAATGAAAAACCCGCAATCCACGCATAAAAGATGGCTCCGACAAGGCTTATCGATAAACTAATAACAAGATTATAGGGGCCCCCAAATAACCTTAATAATCGTCGCGAGCAAACATAAAAAAAACCAAAAATAAGTCCAATATGCAAACCTGATATTGCAACCAAGTGACCAATACCGAGTAATTTGAACTGTGCCCAAAGTTCATTATTAATATAACTGCGATCACCAAATGTTAACGCGTACAACATAGGGTTTGCATTAATCGGTAATACAGATTTAAACATCTGATACAAGTCACCGCGTAAATTCAACTGAGGTTGAATCACCTCCCCCTTTTCAATTAACCCTATATATTGAATATGCCGTGATAACAATCTAGATTTAAAGGAAGGGAAGACATTATCATCCACACTAATCTTTGGCTTAATTAATCGTACTTTGAACCGCCATACTTGGCCGATACCCAGATCCCCTGGATAGTGGTACTCTGGATTTGACCATTTCAAGGCCAGTTTAGGTTGTACAAAAGACAACGCTGTATTATTGATCTCGATAACCTTTACATCGAACGAAAGTAGGTTTTTTTTATTTACTAATGTTATTACCTCAGCTGTTATGATATTGTCTTCTGAAGCTTCCACTTGTGGTTTTTTGTATTGCGATGTCGTATTATTGAATAACGTATTCGCTTCATTTATTACGCTATTTTTATACAAAATAGACCAGCTTAATGCAACAAACAGAAGTACTAATATAGATGGTACTTTCACATAAAAAAGGATAAAGACCACGATCGTCATTATCGTTAAAAATTGAATACGTTCGATATCAACAAAGAACATACTTATTAATATGGTAATGGAAAGTAGTATGGCCTTAACGGTCATTCATTACCCCTGAGAATGATTAGAATTATGCCTAAGAATTTAATTAAGAAATATCTCCCAAATCCAGAATCAATCAAAGAACATAAGCACCTTAAAATTTTTGGTGATCTGTTACACAACGCAAACCTCTGGCATTTAAATCGCCGCTCTGCAGCTGGTGCTTTCGCAGTTGGTATTTTTATGGCGTTTGTTCCCGTACCTTTTCAGATGTTATTAGCAGCTGGCTTTGCCATTTTATTCCGTGTAAATTTGCCATTATCAGTAGCGCTCGTGTGGTTATCAAACCCCATTACCATGCCACCAATGTTTTTTGCCACTTATGAGTTAGGTGCATGGATATTGCAAGAACCAGTCCATCCATTCTCGTTCGAGCTAACAATAGATTGGTTAATGCAGGCTATAACTTTATATGGTCCGGCATTTCTACTTGGCTGTTTTGTATCCGGCACATTCTTTTCTATTGCTGGTTATTTTAGTATCCGTTGGTTATGGCGTTGGAAAATTATTAACGCTTGGAAGAAACGTAAAGCATCACGCACAAAATAAGTGTTAAAAATGAGAAGGCCACATCACTTAACCAGTTATGTGGCCTTTTTTATTCTTATCAACTTTAATTCATTATTACACACGACAAGATAGAGCTACTGAACTGTAATATAGGTTAGAACATATTAAGATGTTAGCCCCCATAATTAAGTGGCAATATTACATAATTACACCCTCACTATTTCCCCCAATACTTAAGCTTCTTTTGCTATATATTTATTTTCAATCAGATGAATGTACTATTATTTAATGCTAATTTCATGTCTTTAGATGATTGTTTGTTTACGTATCTGATAGCTAAAATAGTGACCATTATTAGGCATTCGATTTATACAAAATGTATATATTGATTGTGCTAGCAACATAAATTGAAAGGGACTTTATTTTGAAAAGCTCAGCTTCATTTTTAATGGTTTTATTATCGACTTCAGCAATAGCAGCTGAAGCGCCAAAGACATATAACAGTATTGGCGCAGACTTTAACGCTCAAGTACTTGTGCGCCATCTCAAAAAACTGGATATTATTTATTACAATTTAATGGTTTTGAGCATGATGACGTCCTAATTACAAGCTAGGGTCACTATACAACGCGTAAAGCAAGTGATTTTGTGACACAAATTAAAGCCGTATATTAGTCGTCACATTTGAAAATGATTATATTCAGCAATAAGACATTATGCTGAATATAATCATGCCATTATTTATTGCCTAATTCACGCGCAGGCTGTATCGAACATGCTTTGTTTGCCGGGTATATAGTGGCTATTACACTCATAAGAATGGCAACACCACCAACCACCAGTACATCGTTTAATGCCAATTGTGACGGTAAAAAGTCAATAAAGTAAATATCACCAGATAAGAACTCATGACCTATTAAACCTTCAATAAATTTGATAATCACAGTTAAATTCTCTGAGATTAAAATCCCCAGTATTGTCCCTGACACGACACCAAGAATACCGTTAATACCGCCGTGTACAATGAAGATCAAACGTAATAACGTATTTGACGCCCCCATCGTTTTTAAAATAGCAATATCTGCTCGCTTATCATTAACAGCCATAACTAAGGTTGTGACAATATTAAAACAAGCCACAGCAATAACTAAAATCAAGATCACGTACATCAAACTTTTAACCATCTGAATGTCTTGATATAAGAAACCCTGACTTGTCATCCAGCTGCGAATGTACAAGTAATGATCTAACTGATTACCCGCTTCACGCACAATACGGTTAGCCGCAAAAATGTCAGTCACTTTAATACTCAAGCCATCGGCTTTAAACGCTTTACCTTGAATATCTTGGGCTGCACTCAGAGGCACATAAGCGAGATTGTTGTCTAATTGACCACTTAGATGAATGATGCCTGATACAGTAAAGCTAAAACGGCGTGGCGCTTTAAAAGATTGCCCTGATTGCTGGGATAATAATACCGTGACAGTATCTCCAAGCGCTAAACTAAGCTCTTTTGCAATGCCTCGACCGAGCACAACTTGTCTATTATTTGTCTGGTCATTAAGACTATCCCACGTCCCCTGTGCAACATAGCGGTATACCTCAGAGACTTGCTTTTCAGCCTCACTGTCAACAGCTCGAAGTTGAACAGCCTTTAATTCATTACCCTTTTGTAATAAGCCATTAAGTTTAATAAACGGTGCTGCACCGACAACTTCCGGGTGTGTGAGTAATTTTGCCTTTGCACTCTGCCAGTCATCAAAGGGTTCACTCACCCCTTCAAGTTCGCCATTAGGCACAACCGCTAAGATCCGATTTTTAAGCTCATACTCAAAACCGTTCATTGCAGATAAACCAATGATCAGTACCATCACACCTAATGCGATACCAACGGTCGAAGACGCCGAGATAAACGCAATAAAGCCATTTCGACGCTTAGATGATGTATACCTCAGTCCGATATAAGCCGCTAACGGACGAAACATTATACTTCCTCCGTAATAGCATTTGTCTGTACCGCTTCATTCTCGTTTGTTAATACACCATCGGCCATATGTAAAGTACGTCCTAATCGGTTTGCTAGCTCTTCATCATGGGTAACGATAATAAAGGCCGTATCACAAGTCTCATTTAATTCTTTGATCAAATTGAAAATCGTTTCGGCACTGCTTTGGTCTAAATTACCCGTTGGTTCATCCGCAAACACAATATTAGGTTCATTAATCAAGGCACGTGCAATCGCAACACGTTGACGTTCACCACCAGAAAGTTCGCTGGGTTTATGTTCAACACGATGTGATAACCCGACTCGATCTAATATTGCCAATGCTTTTTGTTTCGCTAAAGACACTTTCATACCGGCAATCAACAACGGCATACACACATTTTCTAATGCCGTAAACTCATTTAGCAGGTGATGAAATTGATATACAAAACCCATGTTCTGATTACGCATCGCCGCTTGTTGTTTTTCTGACATACTGTGAATATCAACACCGTTGAGATATACAGAGCCAGAAGTAGGCGTATCTAACGCCCCCATCAAATGTAACAATGTACTTTTACCTGAACCTGAACGGCCAACGATCGCAACAAGTTCACCTTTTTCGACCGTTAATGACACTTGCTTTAATACGTGAGTATCAAGGTTACCTTCTTGGTAAATTTTTTCGAGGTTATTGCAAACTAATAAAGAATTATTCATAACGTAATGCCTCGGCAGGTTTAACATTTGCCGCTCTAAATGCAGGATAAAGTGTTGCGAGTAGACTTAATGCAATCGCACCGAAAATAATGGACGCGATCTGCGACCAATCAAATAAAACAGGTAATAAACGCGCACCACCTGATGCTTGCGCTAAAAGGTTAAGCCCGATGAGCGACATAAATTCATTGAGGTTAGCTGCTAATGCGATACCCATTATGCCACCCGCAATTGCCCCCAGAACACCGGTCCAAGCACCTTGGGTAACAAATATTTGGACAATAGTGGGTCTATTCATACCCAAAGTTTTCATGATAGCAACGTCCGTTTCTTTCTCTGTGACCAACATAACTAAGGATGACAAGATGTTAAAGACGGCAACGGTAATGATTAAGAACAGCAATAAACCAATCATGTTCTTCTCCATTTTTACGGCTTGAAATAACTCGCCACGCGCAGTCTGCCAATCCAGTGAATCAAAATCGCTGAAGAAGTCACGACTAGCTAATTCATTTACAGAAAACGGATCATGAACAAACACACGGTGTTGCATCTGACTCGAGGGTTTTAAGCGCGCCAATTTACCCGCATCGGTAATATTAACCAATACCTGTGTGGCTTCGACATCCGAACCAACAGAATAAATCCCCACCACCGTAAATTTACGTTGGCTCGGCACACGCCCCATCGGCGTAAAGACACTGCCTTTAGTCGAAATAAGTCTAATTTTATCACCGAGATTAACATTTAAAGATCTTGCCATGCTGCGCCCAATAATAATGTTGTACTTACCCGGTTGCAGTAATGAAATATCACCAATGAGCATATTCTGGCGGATAACATCCCACTCAGGATACGTCGAGGGGTCGATGCCCTGTAACTGCGCACCTTGAATCTGGCTTTTACTTTGCACCATAGCATCGGCTTGTAAGAAAGGCGTGACAGCAGCAACTAACGGATCATCAGTCAATGCAGACAAACTTTTATCTACATCCTTAGTCTCTGCTTTAGGCGTGACAATTACATGAGGAACCGCACCAAGGATACGGACTTTCAAATCCTGCTCAAAACCATTCATTACCGATAAAACAGTGATTAATGCTAATACACCAATAGTGATACCAGCCGTCGAAAATAAGGTAATAAATGATACAAATCGATTGTTGCGCTTCGAGCGAGTATAACGCAAGCCGATGAATAAACTTAATGGGTAATACATAAATATGATTAAGAAGACCTTGCTAAAAACGACTGTTCATTCTAGAGACATGCCCACTAATGAGCAAGTAAAATCACGTCTCCATACCAACTTGTGAGCGATTAGTTATTCAGGTTTAAAACAGCGTCTTAAAAGCTCAATACAATAAACTAAACAAGATAAATACAAATAAATATGCCACAATGACAGGTTAGTAATCTCGAAAAGGATGACAGCAAGTGACTCAACAATATTTTTCTATAAAACACAGTTTATCTGTCAATATTGAACCTGTTTCTATTGATCAAGTCCCAACGTCCCGATTGGCACTCGAAAACGAAATGCCAATTCCATTTAAAATGGCTAATGACGTGGCAGAAATCGATAGTAATGCCTTACGCTCAATTCGAAACATCGGCGAACAAGCTGACGCACTTGCTGATTTTTTACAGATGCAAAATAATAAAATCAATTTGATCATGGGTTATGTTCTCGCACAACAAGATCATCCCGAATCACGTTTTAACTCAACTATATTTGGTGCCGGCGAAGTCAAATTCTTAGCTAATAGTGATTTTAAATTAGAAGAAGCCGTACGCATTAAAATATTCTTACCCAATGACTCTTCGGCTATCTATTGCTATGGCACTATCTCTGCTCGTGAAGAACAAGAAGCAGATGACACGCTCATTGAATACACGGCATCGTATACGCGGATCCGCGATATTGATCGCGAAATATTAATTCGTGCAACGTTGCGAATCCAACAGCAACAGCTTAAACAACGAGCCGAGCAACGCCAAGAGAATGGTCTATAAATAGACCAACGACACTATCCTCAACAATTACGATTAGATTACTGAAAACTATGAAATCAACAGCTATTCTTTCTCTACCGTTACCGAAAAAGCAAGGCGATAAGATCGCCTACGGTAACCTTGTTGGCAGTAGCCTCGCATTCACACTTGCAGAGCTGTGTTCACAAACAAATTCCCCTATCCTTGCGGTTGTTGCAGATACCCCAAGTGCCTTAAAACTTGAACAAGAAGTACGTCATTTTTTAGCGGATGATAAACCCTTAGTAACCTTCCCTGATTGGGAAACATTGCCCTATGATAACTTCTCGCCACACCAAGATATTATCTCGCAACGTATTCATGCCCTGCACCGTTTTCAGCAGACGACTAGCGGGCTGATTATTGTATCGGTCAATACTTTGATGCAACGTATCGCGCCGGTAAGTTTTCTAGCCCAGCATAGCTTGATCGTCAAAACAGGCGATAAAATTGATATGCATGCAATGCGCCAACGTTTAGAAACCAGTGGTTACAATGCTGTAGACCAAGTATTAGAGCACGGTGAATTTTCTGCTCGCGGTTCAATTCTAGATCTGTATCCAATGGGCAGTAATTCACCGTTTCGAATCGATTTCTTTGATGACGAAGTAGAAGAAATTCGCGGTTTTAACACCGAGACTCAGCGCTCTGAGGGTACCCTTAAAGCCATTAATTTATTACCTGCGCACGAATTTCCAACAGATGATAAAGCGATTGAATTATTCCGTCAGCAGTTTAGAGCATTGTTTACGCCATCGCGTGAAGCTGAATCCATTTATCAGCAAGTAAGCAAAGGTTTCTTACCAACAGGTATTGAGTATTATCACCCGTTATTCTTAACTGAAACTGCCACGTTATTTGATTATTTACCGAAGCAATTAATTATTGCTCAAGTGGGTGAATTACATCAGGCATCACAAGTGTTTTTTCAAGATATTGAAAAGCGCTACGAAGACCGACGTCATGATATTCAACGTCCATTGCTTACACCGAGTTCACTTTACTTACCTGTTGCAGAACTATTCCAAGCACTTGGCCAGTACACGAAAGTAAGCCTAAGCAATGAAAGATTGAATGAAAAATCAGGTAATACCAACTTAAGCTTTAGTTCTTTACCTGAAATATCAGTTAACCATCAGAAAAAAGCCCCGCTTGCACCCTTGCTTGAATTTATCGAAGGGTTTGACGGCAAGATTATTTTTAGTGTTGAATCTGAAGGTCGCCGCGAAACATTATTAGAGTTACTTGAGAAAACCAAGTTAAAACCAAAAGCAATAACCAGTATTGCTAAATTTCTAAAAGCTAAGCCTACTATTGGTATTTGGGTTAGTCAGTGTGAAAACAGTTTTATTATTGACGATCTTAATGTCGCTATCATTTGTGAAAATGAACTGCTTGGTCACAAGATCATCCAGCGCCGCCGTACCGATAAAAAAATACAAGCAAACAATGATGCGCTAGTACGAAACCTCACAGAGTTAAGTATCGGTCAACCGGTTGTACATATCGAGCATGGCGTCGGTCGTTTTCTCGGCCTACAGATTATTGCCAACGCAGGGATGGAAACCGAGTTTTTAACTCTTGAATATGCCAATGCAGCCAAGCTCTATGTACCCGTTTCAGCATTACACCTTATCAGTCGTTATAGCGGTGCAGGTGAAGCATCAGCTCCCCTACATAAACTAGGCAGTGATAGTTGGGTAAAATCCAAAACTAAAGCAATGGAACGTGTTCGAGATGTTGCTGCTGAATTATTAGATATCTATGCACAACGCGCAGCCAAAAGTGGTTTTCAATATAAATGCGACAAAGAATCGTATGTAGCTTTTGCTGATGGTTTCCCATTTGAAGAAACAGATGATCAGAAAACGGCAATTCAAGCCGTACTAGATGATATGCGCCAAGACAAAACCATGGATCGTCTCGTATGTGGTGACGTGGGCTTTGGCAAAACAGAAGTAGCAATGCGTGCAGCCTTCATGGCAATGATGAACGACAAACAAGTCGCCGTGCTGGTACCGACCACCTTACTTGCTCAGCAGCATTTCGAAAATTTCAAAGATCGTTTTGCTAACTGGCCTGTACGTGTCGAAGTGATCTCTCGCTTTAAAACAGCCAAAGAACAAAAACTTATTTTGGCTGATGTAAAAGCGGGTAAAGTTGATTTACTGATCGGAACACATAAATTACTCAGTAATAAAATTGAGTTTGCCGATCTTGGTTTACTTATTATTGACGAAGAACATCGTTTTGGTGTCCGTCAAAAAGAAAAAGTCAAAGCGCTACGTGCCGACATTGATATTTTAACACTAACAGCAACGCCAATTCCAAGAACGCTGAATATGGCCATGAATGGCATGCGTGATTTATCAATCATAGCAACCCCACCAGCAAAACGTTTAGCCGTTAAGACATTTATCCGTCAATACGAGGACAATGTAGTAAAAGAAGCAATCATGCGTGAGATCATGCGTGGTGGTCAGGTTTATTTCTTACATAACAATGTCGACTCGATAGATAAAACAGCAGAAGCACTGTCATTACTCCTACCTGAAGCACGTATTGTTACGGCCCACGGACAAATGGCAGAACGTGAATTAGAATCCGTTATGGCTGATTTCTATCATCAACGTTTCAATGTACTGGTATGTACAACCATTATCGAAACGGGTATCGACATCCCGACTGCCAATACAATTATTATGGATCGTGCAGATCATCTCGGTTTAGCACAACTTCATCAATTACGTGGTCGTGTTGGTCGTTCTCATCACCAAGCCTATGCCTACTTATTAACGCCACACCCTAAACGCATCACCAGCGACGCTAAAAAACGTCTTGAGGCTATTGCATCATTAGAAGATCTTGGCGCAGGTTTCACCTTAGCAACACACGATCTTGAGATCCGTGGTGCAGGTGAACTATTAGGTGATGAACAAAGCGGTCAAATAACCTCTGTTGGTTTCTCCTTGTATATGGAAATGCTCGACCAGGCAGTGAAAAGCATCAAAGAAGGTAAATCAGTTTCGCTTGAAGAAGCACTTAAAAATCAAACTGAAATTGAACTGCGTGTGCCCGCACTATTACCAGATGATTACATTCATGACGTTAATATACGTTTATCCCTGTATAAACGTATCGCAAGTTGTCAAAATGAAGAACAGTTACGTGAAGTTCAAGTTGAACTTATTGACCGTTTTGGATTATTACCTGACAATGCTAAAAACTTGATCCGTCAAACCGAGTTAAAATTACAAGCTGAGCCTTTAGGTATTAAACGACTTGAAATAGGTCCCGCTGGTGGCTATATTAGCTTTGGTGAAGATAACCAGGTTGATATAGGTTATCTTATCCGTCTAATCCAGCAACAACCTCGTGTGTATAGCATGGATGGACCATCAAAATTGAAGTTTGCAATCAAATCACCGGATGCAAAAGATCGTGTTAAATTAGTAGAAGCAATGCTAGTTGAATTTGCAAAAAATAAGATTGCAGGAGTTAAACGTTGAAAAAATCGTTAATCAGTTTATTAGTCGGTTTATCTGTTAGTAGTTCATTCGCAGTAAATGCCGCTGAAGAAGAGCGTTGGTTTGAAGTCGAAGTTATTTTATTCGAACGTAATATCAATCCAGCTAAAGTGATTGAACATTGGGATCAAGCCGTATATCCAACTTATTCAAAAAAAAATAAAGACCCGATGTCATTATTCATTAACAATGACAATCTGCTCACACCAAACGGTGATGATAATACCAATGCGCACGCTTTTGCTAACGATACGATAACAACAGGCTTACAACCTACGCTTATCGACGATAGCGATACGTTACCTATATACGGTGAAGATGACAGCCTACAGGCTGTCACTAAAACAGATATAAACAGCGATATAATTAAATCAACGCATGTTGTCATTGATGGTGCAAATTTAAAAGATAACGCCAAAGACCCTACCCTACAAATTGTGCCAGCAAATGAGTTACAACTGAATCAGCAATTTTCAGCACTAAACGATCATGCCAACTACAATGTTGTTTTACATTCTGCATGGCGCATGCAGCCTAAAACACGACATGACGCCATACCAATTCGTCTGTTCGCGGGTCAAAATTACCAACAGCAATATCAGTTGAATGGTGATGTAATAATCAAGAAAGCCGCACAGACTGAATCACCTCAAATAGCGACAGCCATGACTAGTAATGCTAGTTCGATGACAAATGAATCAAATGTAATCGATTTAGATAATGCAGCAACCATCGATGATGGTGTTATTGTTCAAGCAAGCGATGTTGCATCGATTTCAGAACCGACAGCTGCAGTTTGGAAAATTGATGGTGAATTAACGATATACCTAGAGCATTATCTTTACGCAAAGACAAATTTATTTGTACGTAAAGAAGGCACTAAAGTTATTCCTGCAACTCAAATTGATGGTGTAGTTACGGCTAAAGACGCTGTAACAACAAATGCTGAAAATATAGATTTGTTGAAACTGCTCGGTATTCATTTAGAACCTAAACAAGCAGAGCACAATGAAATAGCGTTGGCCGATAAACAAGTCAAACTCAATGCTAAAGCAAAATATCTTAAGGTTGGTGAAGCCACCGAAAATGATGCTCAACTTAACGAATCTGTTAATAATGCACAACTGAATGATAAAACCGTCCCCTTCTTAAATAGCTATCCAATGCAGCAATTACGCGTGATCCGCAGTGGCGAAATCCACTATCTTGATCACCCTATGTTTGGCATGCTAATTCAAATAAGAAAGTATGAGCCGCCTGTACCAAAAGAAATTGAGGCAACCCAATAAACGTAAAATTATTAATAGCCTTTGAACATAATCATCGTTAAAAAGGTTTTAAATATAATAATGACATCTGCTTTAAGCCATCGAGTAAAACTCGTTAGGTTTAAAGCATATGTATGATCCCAATAGAGTTTATTTTGAACATCTTCAATGCAAGTATCTGCACCTTGAGATATTTGTGCTAACCCCGTTATACCAGGCCTAACACCGTGAGTACGTTCTAAATAATACGGGATTTTCTCTTCTAATTTTCCACAAAAAAGAGGCCGTTCAGGTCTTGGCCCTACAATAGCCATGTCGCCAAGCAACACATTAACCAGTTGTGGTAACTCATCTATCCTCGACTTTCGCAAAAATCGACCTACAGACGTAGCTCTCCCATCTTGTTTTTCTGCCCAAACAGGACCTGATTTCGACTCTGATTCTAGCCCCATTGTTCTAAACTTAATGAGCATAAAAACTTCCACGTATTCATGACGGATTACACCGACACGTAATTGACGATAAAAAACAGGCCCTTTAGAATTCAATTTAATCGCGAGTGCGATAAATGGTACAAAAGGGGCAATAATACACAATGTCACTATCGATATGATAATGTCAGAAATTCGTTTAGGAATAACGACGCTTTTTTTCTGAAAATCGTTCGTATTTTCTCGCTCACTATTAATTTTAATCCAAGCCCCCCGCTCTAAACCAAAAAGATAACGAATTCCACCATAAAAACTAGCCATATAACCAACTGCTATATAATAAAGTGATGCCCAGGGTTGACGAACGGGCGCTAAATCAAACAATAACCCCACAGCCGAGCCACCATACAAACAGCATTGACTAATCCATAAGAACCAAGCTAGATTAGCAATAATTGTAGATTCACTGTTTGTTAGAAAAAATGTGAACACAAATAAAACCAATAAATTAAATGGCATTAATGTCCGTAAGAATTTACCACTAAAAAAATTAAACCCAGTCAGTCCATGCCGCGATGACAATAAATTCCTAAGCCGCAGCACCTGTTGAACATTACCAGCGCCAATGCGGGTACGTCGTGAAAAATCATCAGACTCACTAGTTGCCTCCATTTCAATAATCGAAATTCGTTCATCTAAAACAGCCCTATATCCACGGCTGACTAATAACATAGGAAATACAAAGTCATCATTAATGGTATCAAACGGGATTTCTTCAAATAATGCAGCTTTAATTGCATATAAAGCCCCCGGAGGTCCAATAATTGACCCCGTGACACTTTCTGCTTTACGAATATTTCGTTGGTACTTCCAATAATGAGCTTCACCTTTCGACCCATCTTCATATAGCTGATAGTCACCCGTTACAATACCTATATCATCCTCAGACATCCTATAAGCAAATATCTGCATAGCATCAATGGAAATCAACGCACTGACATCACTTAAAACTAAAATATCGGACTTTTCTTTATATCGTCTTAGTAGTTTATTAATGACATGAACCTTACCATGATTTTCTTTGTTCACATCTAATTCAATATGCATGCTATGCAATTCAAACTGCGCTAAGTATTGCTCTGCGACTTCAACTGAGTTATCTGAACAACCATCAAACCCGAGCACAACATTCAATTTATCAACCGGATAATCGAGCATTAGTAGATTTGTCAGCTTATCCCCTAAGTACTTGGCTTCGTTATAGACAGGCATGACAATTGTTATTATAGGGAGCCCATCATCAACATCATTTGATACATATTTTCGTGATTTAAATGTATCATTTTTTTTCTCTTTCACTTTACAATTTGCATATAATTGCAAAATTTTGGGGTAAGCCCAATGATGATAAATGAATAAGTTAATCGATAATATCGCCCCAAACAGAAGCCAATCCATAGCTACTCCTCAACAAGCTTGTTATAAGCTTTAATCATCTTTTTAATATCAAAATTCTGCTTAATGAAATCACGAGGATGATACTTACTACACAGTTTCATCTGTGCTTTAATTGCAATATGAAATTCATTCACAGTATGACGTTTAATTAATCGACCCGTTTGTTTACACACTCCCTCATGTACACCGCCAACATCACTACAAACGACAGGAACGTTACAAGACTGAGCTTCTAATATTGACAAAGGAAGTCCCTCATTTGATGAAGTCAGAACAAATAGGTCTAGTTGATGATAAAAACCAACCATATCATCTGTGTAACCAATGAATTTAACTTTAGTTGATAGGTCTAGTTCCTGCACTAAATTAACAAGGTTATGTTTTTCTGGGCCATCACCAGCAATATATAGTTCGGCATTAGGAATGTCTGCGATCGCTTGAATTAATACGTCCAACGATTTTTCAGTGACAAGTCTTGCTGCGCAACCGATTTTAAAAACACGGGCGTTATTTTTATAGGGTTTATGATTTAGACTCGGTAAAAACTTTTCCGTATCAATGCCGTTTAAGATTGTGATAGGGTCAATATTACAGCCAAGCATACCGGATAGTTGTGCACCAACCGTTGACGCGTCGGCGACTAACGTTATTCTACCCAACCGCAACATTAACTTTGTCATCTGTAACTGTTTATGATCCAATAAATGCCAAGCATCATGTTCAGTATGAATATGCTGTATGTTGGTTGACTTTAATATTGCCATACAACCATAAAGCAAAGGACCAATATGGTGAGTATGTATAACATCAGCCTCTAACTTTCTTAAGACTTTACGTAGCCGCCTTACTGTCGAAAGTTTAAATCCCGGTTTTTTTTCTAAAAAAACTAATCGTTCTTGATACCGTTTCAGCGCTGGCCAGTGAGCTAAACAAGCCGACTTTTCCCCCTCTAAAGCAACGATGTAAACCCTGATATCAGAATCTTGTAATCGCATGATATCAATGACTAACTTTTCAATGCCACCCGGTTTTAGATGCTGAATAATTTCAACCATGATTTTCATTTTCAACATCCTTTTCATAATCAATCGCAGGTAATCGTACGATAATATCAATGTCATCAAACAGGCTTATTTTTTTTATGTGCCATAGCGTATCGTCTAATAATTCGACTATCACCGCCAAACCAATACCACTACCTACGCCAGTAAATAAGCCAATAATGATGTATATGAAAATAGATAAATTGGAGGGATAACCTGGCGTAAAAGGCCTATCAATTACTTTGATTTTTTCAGGTTCTTCATGACGGCCTAACTCACCAGTCACTTTCGCCATCTCATGGCGGTTTAACAAATCATGATACAATTTCGTGTTAACCGTTAAATCACGCTTCAGAGCACTCAGCTCTTTCGCTACATCCGCTTCCATCGCGACGTTACTTGTTAAATGCTCCGATTGCTGTCGTAACATTGCAACTTCATTTTCTAGTTGTATAACGCGCGATTGAGCTGATTGTAGATTCTCTAACTGAGATAATAACAATGATGGGACTTTACTTTCACCATTCCCGTTATCAACAACAGAAGCCAAATTCCATAGCTGCTTTAACTGTTCATCTGTTAATGCCACATTTTTACTGAGTAATTTTTTTTGCTCATTTTTTAAATTATTTAACTGCAATTCGACAGATTGAACTTTAGAGTGGCTACGGGTATAACTTGCTTTTAATAGTGACAGTTTTGCTTCTGCAGCTACGATTTGCTCTTCAACTACACCGATCACGGGATTTGTTTGCGCCAATTTAAGCTTTAAGCTATTCAACTGACCATAAGCACCTGATAATTCGATATCTTTATCTCTTATCTCACTATAAATTGAAAATAAAGTCTGGTTATTTTGAATAAATAATTCAGGTAAAACCCCAAGATGTTTACGCCGAAAAGAGGCCATTTTTTCCTCCGCTACGACTAATTTATTACGTCTTAACTCTAGCTGTGCAAGTAGAAACTCCTCAGATGAAATAATCGACGCTCGACTTGGGGCCATTAAACTATCAATAAACAATTGACTAACAGAGCTCAAGATCGATTCCATTTTATTTGGATCATCCCAACTCAAAGAGATAATCACGAGATCTGCGCCAGATAGCGTTAATATGATCGCATCTGAAAGTTGTTCAACAATTAAGTCTCTTTCTCGATAACTGCTGTTTGTATCGATTAACTCATTTTGATTAGCAACGGTTAATAATATGTGCCGGCTATGTACCAGCACGCGTAAAGCCACGATCCTCTGTTCAAGATTAAATGATACTGATAAGTCTTCTAAAAATGGGTTCAGCAGTGCACTTTCCTGAACTAATATCGATGTGTGCGCATCGTATCGCTTATCCGTGAAAAGACTAATTAATGATGTACTCAACATCGCGATTACAACAGATATACCAAGGTAATAACGTCGGCGCCACATTATCTCGATAAATCGATAAATATTACCCCATATAATAATACCCATATTTACAGCCTAGATTTCTCAACTAAATTCGTTGTTTTATCAGTAGCTATAATAACCTTTTCTTCAATCACCACAGAATCTGCAGCCAATGTTGGGTCATAATTAACCTGAAGAACTTCTTGATTTTTAGCTAAAGCTTGGCTAACAGCTTGTACACGTTTATGCCCTATGGACAAACCTGTATAGTCATTTTCAGCTTTTGCTTTACCGTAGCTAATGATCGCACCATGCTGCCAGTCATAGAGGTAAAGCAAACGATTACGCTGCTCTCTGTTCAACTCTATTTGTTTGTATTCAAAAGTGAAATTTAGCTTTCTCGGTTCTATTCTCTTCGATTTATCAGGTTGTGATACCGATACTATCCCAGCCATTGCCATTGGAATAACTGTTGGTGAGTTCGCACACCCGTACTGCGATATTAACGTGGCTAACAGTAATGTTGTTCTGATATATTTATTCTGGATAAGTCCTTTCATTATCTACTCCCAAAACCATTGTTAATTACATACAATGCTGTCTTTATCTTTTAGTTTCTTAACTAATAACGTCGAAACATAATCACATCTCGCTTCCCAAGTTGAGCTTTCAACCATTTTCTGTGATTCGTCTTTAAGTTGCTTAAGCTCGATCTTCGATAAAGTTAATGCTGAATTTAACTGCTCAAGCATTTGCTGTTGATTGTCTGCAATATAAATGCATTCTGAAAATGCCATAACAGCTGGGTATTTAGTGCTTAAAATGGGCTGGCCAATGGCTAAATACTCTCTTAATTTTAGAGGGTTACATGCTTTAATCTGTTCATTATCAACAAATGGAATTAATGATACTTGCCAATTAGCTGCATACTGAATCAATTTTCCATGAGGCATATCTGCCAAATGGACGATATTGTCATACTCAAAAATGGAACAATCGTCGATATCAATTTTACCAATAAATAAAAATGTAATATCAGGCCTCGCACGCGCAAGAAAACTAATTAATTTAAAATCTAACCAACGGGTAATACTGCCATAATAGCCAACAACAAGATCTGAGTCAGGATAATGACTCGGACGTTCACATACTGATGAAAAGTGTTTTAAGTCTACGCCATGTGGTAACAAGTAAGTTTTATTTTGAGGAAATTGACGGGCAATATTGTCACTTGCAGCAAAGATAATATCAGCACGTTTTACAAGTTCACTTTCTTCGAAATTAACTTGTTTATGATCAACACCATGTAACGCACTAAAATCATCACCGGCATAATAAACAACGACATCTTCTTCTAATGCATCGATAACACAACGCCCCGTCGGTAATGATAACCATAGAATACGCGGTAAGCTCTTATCTGCTACATGCCTAGCCAACAGTGCACGAGTTTGGTACGTTAATAACAAACGATTAATCACATAAGCAACATAATTTCCAGGCCAAGGGAATGCGATTGGAGCAAGGATCTCAAGCGGTTTCACCTCTGCATCTGAAAGCGTGTGATTCTGGTTAAAATTGTTCGCAGTAGCATTCTTTAGTTGTTTAAATTTTTCAATGATACGTTTACCATCCGTCAACTTCGGACGTCTCAAACCTATGGAGTTAACCCAGTATACCTGATGCCTACTTATCATCGATTTCATCAAATGCTGCGTACTGCTTGGATGGCGTCCCCAGTCTTCACCAAATACAATCCATTGCCAGTTATTCATAATGATTTGATCACCTTAGCTGGTATACCACCAGCAAGTACACCCGGAGGTAAATCACTCGTGACGATACTCCCCGTGGCAACGATTGTACCTTCACCGATAGTAACGCCAGCCATCACTCTGACGCCAGTCGCTAGCCAAACATCACGCTTTAAAATAATATCGCCGACTTGATGTTCATGATCTGGAAGTCCCGCAGCGCGCTCTTTTGCATCAACAGGATGCCCAGGGTAACCAGCAAGAAATACCTGCCCAGCAAGCCGTACATTGTCTTCAATCACTATATTGCCTCCAACCGCAATATTGTTTTGCCAATTTATATCGACATTATCTCCAATTATTAGACGAGATGGCTGCCCGTTCATACTTCGACCACTTAGCGTAGTGATACCAGAAATACGACAATTATTACCGAGTTCAATAGTTAAATATCCTAATATCAATGGCATACCAGAGTATAGATATAAATTACTTGGTTTCGTGAGCAGTCGACTCTTGAATAAAGGAGTCCAATATAAAATGCGTAACATATTTTCGAATAAGTGGGTAATAAGGAGGTGTATTCGAAGCATACAAGGATGAATAAAAGGGATGACAGGTATAGTAAAATTCATAAGTTTACGAATACTACGATGGCACATTTTAGCTATCGCACTATCGTCATTTTTTAGCCATAGCTTTATTGATCCAAGCATATCCATTTAAGAGCTTCCTTGTAACCGCTAACTATGTATCAAGACTAGACTATATAAAAACAATAGATTAAATATGCTTAAAAAATAATTTATATTAAAAGTGAGTACAATTGAAATACAGGCCCGTCGAAATTAATAAAATCGACTAAGCTATCTATTAATGCAAAGGATTTGTAATTGATAGATAAATAGGGGGCGAATATGAAACCAACAGTGAGTGTCATTATTCCAAGTAAAAATTGTCTTCCCTCTCTGCCTCAAGCAATCGAGAGTATTTGGCGGCAAAATATAGACAATATAGAAGTCATCATTGTTGACGATGGTTCAACCGATGGTAGCTGGGAATGGATTTGCCAACTCTGCCGAAAACACAATAACATTATAGCTTTAAAGTTAAATAGTGAAGGTACTTCTACAGCGAGAAATCATGCGGTTCGGGTCGCGAGTGGAACATATGTAGCCTTTCTTGATGCCGATAAATTCTGGTATAAAGACAAACTACAACAGCAAATTAAGTTTATGAAAGCAAATCCACAACTTGGTATTTGCTTTACTAATTGTGAATTAATGAATGATAAAAATGAAGTAACTCATGATAGTTTTACACATAGTGATTATTTTAAACAACAAGTACTCCAACATAGTCCCGATGCATTTGTCATCCCGAAAGGTGCTGCAGCCATTTTCTCCGAAAACATAATTGGTACATCGACAGTACTTGTTCGACGGGATTTATATTTAGCACTAGACGGTTTTGATCATAATATAAATCTGGTATCGGATTGGGACTTGTGGCTAAAAATTGCATTACACACTGCGATCGGTTGTATTAAAAAGCCATTAGCAGCTTGCCTACGTAAGAAGACAATTATAACAAATCGAGTTAAACAATTAAAAGCGATTGAACAAGTCATCAGACGCTACGAAAACAAAATTAAAACAATAGATCCTTATGCTGTACGCTCTGCTCATGCTCATTTGTCTGAATCATACGCCGAATATTACCGCCAAGTAGCATGTCCAACTCAAGCACTGGCCTGTGATATCAAGGCATTGTGTGAACAACCTGCATCACGCCGTTTTTGGAATATCCTCACCGATTTAAAACTGACTATCCATATGACCACTTATAGCAAGAATCTTAATATATAGTTCATACATTGAACCAAAGGCTTACTCATCAACATTTTTATTAATGAGTTAGCCTTTTCAATTACACCGGATTATCAATATCAATAAAGGTTACGTCCAAGCCTTTTTCTTCTGCTAACCATTCACCTAACGCTTTAATCCCATAACGTTCAGTAGCGTGATGACCCGCTGCAAAAAAGCTCATACCTGCTTCACGTGCCAAATGAATGGTTTGTTCGGACGCTTCACCACTGATGAATGCATCAATTCCCTGTTCAATTGCCAATTCAATATAACTTTGACCACCACCAGTACACCAAGCCACCGATTTAATGGGCTTACCCGCATCAACAACCAACGGAGAACGGTTAAGTTGAGTTTCAATACGTTGAGTGAGTTCTTCAGTTGAGATCTCATCTTCGAATTTACCGACTAAAGCAACACTCGCTTTATCCCACGGTTCCAGACCACGACGAACCGTAATACCTAATAGCTTAGCTAATTCAACATTGTTACCCAATTCAGGGTGTATATCTAGCGGCAGGTGATAAGCATACAAGTTAATATCATGCTTGATCAGCGTTTTAATGCGATTATATTTAATCCCCGTAATCGCTGGTGATTCATTTTTCCAAAAATAGCCATGATGCACTAAAATTGCATCTGCTTGCTGCTCTACTGCAGCGTCAATTAATGCTTGAGATGCTGTGACACCCGTGACCACTTTCGTCACAATGTCTTTGCCCTGAACCTGCATACCGTTAACGGTAAAATCACGAACACGATGTGGCTGCATAAAGTCAGTTAAAATATTTTCAAGTTTTTTATTATTGAGTGAGGCCATGCCCGCTCCTCGTTAATTGTTAAATCCTAATCTAAGGTTATATGTATACGTTAAGTTGGAGCTTGAAGCAAATAACATGCCGATTGAAAGCACTTTAGACACACATAACTATAATTTCAGCCATGGAATAGTCCGTGACCTCGCATCGTCAAAGGCAGAAATTGATATTTATAAGCATCAAAAAATCGGCGAAAAAAAACCGCTACAGCTCCTTAGATATAATAATCAAAAAGAAGCAGAGCGGTTAATACTTGTTCCCGATGAATGGCTAGCTAAAATTAAGCTAGACAGTTCAAAACAGGCTAAGATTAGTCAAGTGTAATTGGAGCAAAATCAACAATCGGATTAACGTCAGCATCATAATCAACGCCTTCGATACCAAAGCCAAACAATGCTAAAAATTCATCTTTGTAATACTGATAATCAGTCGTTTCAAACAAGTTCTCATCGGTCACTTCGTCCCATAGCTTCACGCAAGTAGCTTGAATGTCTTCACGAAGTTCCCAATCATCCATGCGTAAACGATTTTCCTCGTCTAATTTAGCGTTGCTAAGACCTTGTGGGTAAAGTGAACCACGGAATAGACGTGAAATTTGCTCTAAACAACCTTCATGTAAACCGTGTTCTTTCATCACACGGAATGCCATCGCGATATAAAGCGGCATAACAGGAATTGCAGCGCTTGCTTGTGTGACAACACTCTTAAGTACAGCTACGTTTGCACTGCCACCTTTTACTTTTAGGCCAGCATCGATCGCATGAGCAGCACGATCAAGATCTTGCTTTGCCTTGCCTAAGGCACCATCCCAATAGATAGGCCATGTAATTTCTGTACCGATATAGCTATAAGCAACGGTTTTACATCCGTCAGCTAATACACCGGCATTAGATAATGCAGACATCCATAGTTCCCAATCTTCACCACCCATTACGGTAATGGTATCTTTGATCTCTTGCTCTGTTGCAGGTTCAACACTTGCTTCAAATATTTTATTTTTATTGGTATCAACCGCTTTCGCTGTATACGTTTCACCAATAGGTTTCAAGCAAGAACGTACAACTTCACCAGTGCTTGGTAACTTACGTACTGGTGATGCCAATGAATAAACAACGAGGTCAATTTGACCTAGATCTTCTTTAATTAGGTTAATTGCTGTTTGTTTTGCTTTGTCAGAGAATGCATCGCCATTAATGCTCTTTGCATATAGGCCTTCTTCTGCTGCATATTTTTCAAATGAAGCACTGTTATACCAACCTGCTGTACCCGGCTTTCTCTCTGTTGCCGGTTTCTCGAAAAACACACCAATAGTTGAAGCGCCACCACCGAATGCAGCAGTAATACGAGACGAAAGCCCGTAACCACTTGATGAGCCGACTACCAGAACACGTTTTGGTGCATTTTCAATAGCACCTTGCTCTTTATTATACTGTATCTGTTCTTTAACATTAAAATCACAACCAGTAGGATGAGTTGTGGTACAGATGAAACCGCGAGTTTTTGGTTTAATTATCATATTATCTTCACAATGTTGAGACACAGTAGATAGGATAAAAGTTTCTGAAAAATTAAGCACCTATTTTTTAACGTTTTTCATCTGGTTGGAGTTCTAACAACAAAAAGAAGACGCTATTTAAGCAAACAAAATAGGATACATTTGCATTATTGTACTTTTACACTAATATTGCAGCCTTATAACGCGTACTGCTCATTCAGATTTATCATCAACACACAAAATCCACGATTAATGCATTGAGCAGCGTAAAATTTGAGAAGAGTCATATGCAGAAAATTAACCAAGCCAATACTTACTTGTTCGATCTTGATGACACGCTTTATTGCCCTTCGTTAGGTATATTAAAGCAGGTCGAATCACGAATGCACCGGTTTATAGCTGACGCACTGTCTCTACCACTTCCTGAGGCCACACTTTTATCTAACCAATATTACAGACAATATGGCGGTACAGTAAAAGGGCTAATCAAACACCACCATGTGAATCGTGATGATTTCATCCATTATTGCCACGACATTAATATGGCGACGCTGAAAGCACAGCCCAATTTAGGATTACAGATCGACCAACTGGCTGGCCGTAAAATAATTTATACGAACTCACCAAAACATTACGCGACTAAAATTCTAAAAGAATTAGCGTTAATCGACTGCTTTGATGATATTTTTTCATTAGAAGATGCAAATTATGAGCTAAAACCACACAATTCAAGCTATCAAACACTTTGTGATAAACACGCGATTGATCGCTACAACACGGTATTCTTTGATGACCAACTTCGCAACCTCAAACCGGCCAAAACCCTTGGTATGACTACGGTTTGGCTGTCCGGTTCAGAACAAGTTGTGACAAATCTAAACTATAAAGCCGATTATGAAGCAAATAATTTAACTCAGTTTTTCAACCTGTTACAAGCAAGCTAAATATATATTGCCGCTTTTAATCGCAAAAGACGTTGTAAGTGGCTATAATCCGCCCTCAGTAACGGCTGGCTTTCTCTTTTTTGTATTTATTCCAGCCGTGAAAATAGCCTTCGCAATTAATTTTGCGCACTAAAATTAATACCCAAGAGTACTTTATGCAAACTGCCAAAGATCTTTTTTCATATCCAAAATTTCAGAATCGGGTGACAAAACCCGCTCCATTTTTGCCAATGACACGTGCAGAGATGGACAAGCTCGGTTGGGATAGCTGTGACGTTATTGTTGTTACAGGTGACGCATATATCGATCACCCAAGTTTTGGTATGGCTATTATCGGCAGAACCTTAGAAGCACAAGGCTTTCGTGTCGGCATTATCTCTCAACCCGACTGGGAAAGTGCAGAACCGTTTAAAGAGCTAGGTCGCCCGAATCTATTTTTCGGCGTAACTTCCGGTAACATGGATTCGATGATTAACCGTTATACCTCGGATCTCAAATTACGTCATGATGATGCTTATACACCAGGTGACATCGGCGGAAAACGTCCTGACCGTGCAGTATTAGTTTACACTCAACGCTGTAAGCAAGCATTTAAAGATGTACCTGTCGTTATTGGTGGTATTGAAGCCAGTTTACGCCGTATTGCGCACTATGATTATTGGTCAGATAAAGTACGTGGTTCAGTGCTACCTGACTCAAAAGCCGATATGCTGATTTACGGTAATGCAGAACGCCCATTAATCCAAGTAGCACATCGTCTTGCAAGTGGCGAATCAATTAAAGACATTCAAGATGTTCGTGGTACAGGCGTGATGCTAAAAGAACCACTACCAACTTGGAAAGGTATTGACTCACGAACACTCGATACTCCAGGCAAGATTGAACCAATTATCAGCCCTTACACTGAAATTGATGAAACCTGTTCTAAACAAGATAATGAACAAGTGATTGATAATTCTGATGCAGATGTGGCGAAACCTATAGTAATGCAGGCGCCTAAGCAGATGCCTTGGCACGAAACTTATATTCGCCTGCCTGACATGGAAACAGTGAAAAAAGACAAAATGTTATACGCACATACCTCACGTGTATTCCATCAAGAAACAAACCCTGTTTCATCTCGTGCCTTGATCCAAAAACACGGTGCGCGTGAAGTATGGTTAAATCCACCAGCAACTCCACTAGCAGAAGGTGAGATGGATGGTGTATTCGATTTAGAATACGCGCGTCTGCCACATCCAAGTTATGGTGATGAGAAGATCCCTGCATACGATATGATCAAAACATCGATCAATATTATGCGTGGCTGTTTTGGCGGTTGCTCTTTCTGCTCAATTACCGAACATGAAGGACGTGTAATTCAAAGTCGTTCGGAAGACTCTATTGTCAAAGAAATGGAAGCAATCCGCGATAAAGTGCCTGGTTTTACCGGTGTTATTTCCGATCTTGGTGGACCTACAGCAAACATGTATAAGCTGGGCTGTATGAGTGCAAAAGCGGAAGCAACTTGTCGCCGCCTTTCGTGTATCTTCCCAGCAATTTGTACGCACATGGACACAGACCATACACCTACAATCGATCTCTACCGTCGCGCACGTAAAGTTCCGGGTATTAAAAAGATCTTGATTGCATCAGGTGTACGTTATGATTTAGCGATTGAAGATCCTCGTTACGTGAAAGAATTAGTAGAACATCACGTCGGCGGTTACTTGAAAATTGCGCCTGAGCATACCGAAAAGTCACCACTTGATATCATGATGAAGCCAGGTATGGGCACGTACGATAAGTTTAAAGAAATGTTTGATCGTTTCTCTGCTGAAGCTGGCAAGAAACAATACCTCATTCCTTACTTTATCTCTGCACACCCAGGGACGAATGACAAAGACATGCTGACGTTAGCCTTATGGTTAAAACAGTATAAGTTTAAGCTTGATCAAGTACAAAACTTCTACCCTTCACCACTTGCTAATGCAACAGCCGTGTATCACACAGAGCTTAACTCATTACATAAAGTACGTGAAACAGATGAAAAAGTCGTTGTGCCTAAAGGTGCCCGTCAACGTCGTCTGCACAAAGCGCTTTTACGCTATCACGATCCAGCTAACTGGCCACAAATTCGCGAGTACCTGCTTAAAACAGGTAACCGTCATCTGATTGGTCGCGGTCCAAAACACTTGGTACCACCAGAAAGCTTAGCTGAAAAACAAGCAATACAAGCGAAGGCGAAACCACACTTAGGTAAAGGTGGTGCTAACAGTAAGAGCAAGCCGAGTACCAGTAATAAAGGTGTTAAGCAACAACGTGCAGAACCAGGTACTAAGCAGTTCACTAATGCGTTAACTAAACACACAGGTCTTGCTCCACAAGAAGGTGTTGGCATTAACGAGAACGGTAATAAAGGCGGTAACAAGCCTAACCGTAAAAAACCCACTGTAGGTGGCAATAACAGCACCAACGGTAGTAAAAATGCGAATGGTAGTGTTAAAGGCGGTGGATTCAAGAAGCCATCAGGCAGCCGTCCAAGCGCTAACAAGTCAGCAAATAAAGGTCGTCAAGGGCAGCAAGCTAAACGCAGTAACAAACGTTAAGCATTAACGCACTTATTGCCTAAGTTAAATATGTAAATACTAAAGGGTAAAATGTTTATACATTTTACCCTTTTTCTATTCACCACCCACCGGCCAAAACGTCATGATTTCTTTTACTGAGCTTATCTCGTAACCCGTCATTAAAATAATTAACAACTATAATTAAAGCTCCTAAACATTATTAATAAATGTATTAGCGCATTAACCGCTAGGGAGGTTGATTATGCTTATGCGAAAAATCACCCACTATTTAGATCAGGCTTATATAAACTACCAAAGCGATCATCACCCACCCGGTTATACTGCGCAGCATGTGGCTGAATTAAGTAAAACCAATGGTATGTCTTTTGCCAAAACTGTCATTATTACCGCAGATACAAGACTCGTTATGATTGTGATGCCCGCACCCTACACCATTGATTTTGATAATATTGCTTTATCTATTGGCGCCCGTTATGTCAATTTAGCTTATGAACATCAGTTCAGTAGCATGTTTCCAGATTGCGAAACAGGTGCAATGCCACCTTTTGGTCATTTGTTCAGTATGCCGGTTTATATTTCAGAGACATTAATAAAACAAGACGAGATCAGTTTTAACGCAGGTGATCATTCTGAAACCATTAAAATGAAAACAACAGATCTAATTGACTTAGTACAGCCAATAATCATTAGCTGTGGGTTTAGCAAAGCAGGTAGTGGTTATCATCATGAACATGCTAGGCAAGGTAAATTAAGGCATTAAAAACACGTTAAGTATTCCCATTAAACACCAGAGGAACTCTAAGTTATGAGAATTAGCGGCGCGTTATTAGCAAGTTCAGAAAGTACATTGGCTAAAATAAAAGGCCAATCCGATTGGCGACAAGAAGTGGATGCTCTTGAGTCAAACTCTGATGAGAAAGCAATTATAGATATTATCACCGCCAATATAGTGCTCACGATTCAATGCGGCGGTATCACAATGATTGGCGAGCTATACAAAAACATCAACGCCTATGCTCAAGACGCATCACAACACATTAGCATTGATGTGGACAATGTCATTTACCAGGTGATGCGCAATCTATAGGCTTAAACTATAGCTTTTCATCAGCCCAACTCAACGCAGCCATAACACAGGGAAAACCCAACGTGCAGGTTAGCAACAGTAATGCATGGCGAATCTCATCAATGCTCGCCCCGGCTTCTAGCGCTCTTTTGGCATGGCTATGAACAGCACCTTCTGAACGAATGGCTGCGGCGGCAGCTAATTGGATTAACTGTGCGGTTTTTTCATCTATTGGTCCTGACTGTTTAGCCTCTTTACCAAGTGATTCGACAGCATTAATCAACTGTGGGTGTCTTTTTTTTATTTTCACGTATTGAGCGGACGGATCTGTAGCCATAAATTAATCCTATATTTAGCCAGAGAATAATCATGTGTTTATTATGATTGGTATCACTACTAAATTAGTTCAAAATGCAAAAAAAGCTAAACCCTTTATACTTAAAAAGTATTACAGTAGATTAGCTTATAGCTTAGCGGCCGCTAATTATGGACTTTCATTGGGAGAATAAATAAATGGTCTATTATTTCGATTTTGGGCGAAACGGTTTAATCACCGATTCATCACACTCAAGAAAAGGACCTTCCATCAAATCAATACAATAAGGGATAGCTGGAAATACAGCATCTAAACATTCACGGATTGATTTTGGTTTGCCCGGCAAGTTAACGATTAATGAATCTGCACGCAAACCCGCAGTTTGACGAGAAAGAATTGCCGTTGGAACAAACTTGAGCGATTCTGCACGCATTAGCTCACCAAATCCTGGCATCATACGGTCGCAAACAGCTTCTGTCGCTTCTGGCGTTACGTCACGCTTAGCGGGGCCTGTGCCTCCCGTAGTCACAATCAAACTACAGTTTTTCTCATCGGCCATTTTGATCAATGTTGCTTCAATTATATCTTGCTCATCAGGAATAACTTCATAAACAGGCTCCCACTCGGAAGTCAGGTACTCATTCAATACAGAGATAATGGCTTTGCCGGAAAGATCTTCATAAATGCCAGCACTGGCTCTATCACTTACTGTCACAATACCTATTTTAGCTTTAGTCATGTTTCTTCCATATGCATATTTAACATCTAATTTAATAAACTAATATTAACCTAAACAAGCGATTGTGTAAAACCAAGCACTTGATCTACCGCAAGCTATAGTAGGCTCACAGGTAAGACTGTATTGTCGCCAGATTCACTTAGCCACAATACAGATTATCACGAGGTATTAGTCAACAAATTTGACTTGTTAGGATTTTTACTTAACGTAAAAACGCGGATTAGCTGAACCCCATAATGTATAAAGTTCTGGGAAGATTAGGTCCGCATTTTTTTCCATTTCAGAAATCGTAATTCGTTCTTTGTTGTCAGCACCAAAAAGCGTTACTTCTTGCCCAGGAAAAACACCTTGAATATCTGTAACATCGACCATAGTTGTATTCATTGATGTCATACCAACAACTTTCGCTCGTTGGCCATTAATAATCACTTCACTTTTATTACCCATCTTACGAGGATAACCATCAGAGTAGCCAACAGGTAAGTTTGCTAGGATACTTGCACGTTTAACGGTATAAGTACTGTCATAACCAACTGTTTGACCTTCAGGCAGGTGATGAATCGACGCTATACGTGTTTTAAACGACACAATTGAAGGGTATTCTAGATTAGTTGGTAAATCACCATAAAAAACGCCACCAGGTCTTACCATGTCAAGCTGTGCTTCTTTCACATTAAGCGCTGTATAAGAGTTTGCAGCATGCAAAAGAATATCATCTCGATTTAGCGATGCATTCTGTATTAACCAAGCACTATGCTGCTTAAATCCCACCAACTTATCACGGATATATTCCGCATCGTAATTAGGAAAATGAGTCATAATTCCAACTACTTCAATACCTTTTGATGTGGCGATAGCTACGGCCTCCTGCTTACCTGCTGCAGATGACATATCAATACCGTTTCTTCCCATACCACCATCATTTAATGCGATATGAATCTTAGTCGATTTACCTGTTTTTTCATAAAGTGCTGCCAATTGTGCCGCTTGATTTTCACTACCAATTAACTCTTCAATATTCAGTTCTAAACTCTGTTTAATTTCATCTATACTCGCAGAACGGACACGCATAAGCTGACCATCAAAACCACTTGATCGAACCAATCGAGCTTCAGCATTACTCGTAATAGCAATGCATGGTATCTCCTGAGCGATAACCGTTGGCATCAGACCACGGATCCCATTTCCATATGCATCTGCCTTCATAACAGCACAAATCTTAGTACCGGGTTTAATATGCTTTTTAAACTGTTGAATATTTTGTTCAAACTGGCCTAAATTTATCTCTAACCAAGAATTAGATTGCTGGATCTCTTGTCGAGACGGAATAGGATCATCTAATAATAATGGGGCTGAGGTGGTTAAAAACGACGGAAACAAAAGAGAAGCGATTGATAAAGATAGTAATGATTTTTTAAACGTCACAAGGAGTCCTATATAAATAAGGCCCTCAGGAACGAGGGCATAAAGTTAACTAAAGTTTGAAACGTCCCATTGCATCTTGTAATGTTAGAGATAACTGGCTGAGTTCTCGACATGACTCTGCCATTTTTTCTGCGCCATTAGCTGCATCCTGAGAAGTAACATGAATATTTTCTACGTTTCTACTTAGCTCATCAGCAACACAGTCTTGCTCACTACATGCACTCGCAATTTGCGCACCCATATCAGCTATATTTGCAATGGATTCTTCGATTGATAACATCAATTGTTGCGAATTCACACCTTGATCAACACATGTTTCGATACTAGCACGAGAACGAGCAGTCGCATCACTGGCATCTTTAGACATTAGCTGTAGTTTTTCAATAATGACCGTGATTTCTCCGGTTGAAGCTTGTGTACGTCCAGCAAGAGTTCGCACTTCATCAGCGACAACAGCAAAACCTCGACCTGATTCACCGGCTCGTGCAGCTTCAATCGCAGCATTCAACGCCAATAAATTAGTCTGTTCAGCTATATCTCGAATAACGTCTACTACAACATTAATTTGTCTAGACTGCTGCTCTAATTCAGAAACAGAATCACCGGCTAAACCAACAAGATTAGCCACTTCTTGAATGGAATTAACCATATCTTCATTATTACGCGCACCTGTTTTTGATTTATCATTCGCGCTAGATGCCTGAGAAGCTGATTGCTCAGTATTATTTGCCACCTCTGCCACAGCCGCTTTCATTTCTGTCATTGCTGTTGCGACTTGGGTGATTTGACATTGCTGATCTTTCATTCCATCCGAAGATGAATTGGAAACAAGGCTAATATCTCCAACCGCATTACTCAATTTAGTCACTGCAGAGATAATCTCATGAATCAGTTGACGTAGATTACTTTGCATTTTAAGTGATGCATCGGCCAAAGTACCTAATTCATCATTACCAATACATTCTCGATCTAGCTTTTGTGCTAAATTACCATTTGCAATTGCGTTGGCTTGCTCAACGACTAATTTAAGAGGGCCACAAATGAGTCGTGTCAACATCATCGTCATCACAACCATAAGCACCAAAATCGTGATATTACCGATAATAGATGTAGTGTTTAAACTCATCACCGAATTCAAAATTGAATCACGATTCAGATCCATTGCTTCTTTTAGGATCTCTAGAATTTTATTAATATCTGATTCAATACTTTCAAATTGAGCAAGAGATTGTGTCAATATTGGATATGCGGCAGTATTCTCCATCGCAAGCATTTTATTGTTAAACTGGTCCATACGTGAAACATACTGATTCCAATTATTCATCAACCGGTTGAATGTTCTAGCCTCTTCACCCGGCCACACTGTTTTACCATAAGCAGCCAAGCCTACTTCGATTGTTTTAAGAACCTGTTTATTACGTTGGATAGACTGTTCTATCTTGATTTTATCTTGAAGAGGAATCATAGCAAATTGACTACGACGCAGAAGAGACATTTTATCGCGTATTTCATCCACTTCAAATACAGCGGGTAAAGTATCATCGGTGTAGTTCAGCAGCTCACCCTTGATCTTTCCTAGCTCAGTAATAAGGAATAGGCCTAGCGCCAAATTGATCATTGCAATAATCGTAAAAGCAAGGGCGATTTTCTTGCCTATCGAAAGGTTTTTAGCAAACATAAGTGAATTACCTTAAATATACATTTCTATAACCAACAATATTTTATATGTATGAAGGATGAGAAATTGTATGTCGAAAACAGTGCAAGCTACCACCTAGATAAACGGTTAACAATAGCAACGCTTACATTTCTTTACACAATACAAAAACCGATCAGATAGCAGCCATCTTCAGTATCAATTTTCAGCACAAACATCTGGGAATACTCCAATTTATGATATCTATACGATAGTTTATATATTTATAAAACTAACTGATTGACAAAAACAAAATACTGAAAGAAACATGATGTTCACATCGCCCCCCCACGAAAACACCAATATAACAACACCTCGTTAACACGAAAATAAAACCCTGTTTTAGATCATTAATTATGTTGTTAGCAATCGTCTTAACCACCCTTTTTAGGTACCTTGTCGATTGTGATATCTAAAGATTATCTTAAATATCAAACAATTTATTACTCACTCTTAACACAATAAAAAGGGTATTTTCATGTTGGAATTATTTGTTGGCCTAGCTGTAACGATCGCAGTAGGCTATTTCATCGTCAAAGAATACAAAGCCGCAGGTGTGTTACTCACCGCAGGTATTACACTACTCATTATAACGGGCTTACTTGGCAAGCAAATTCTCCCCTCAAGCATAGCAAGCACAGGGAATACCATTACAGACTCATTAGAATTTGTTAAATACATGCTTCAATATCGAGGTGGCGGCTTAGGCATGCAAATTATGCTGTTATGTGGTTTTGCAGCTTACATGACTAAGATTGATGCGAACAATGTTGTTGTTAAACAATTTTCAAAACCATTATCATTTATCAAATCACCTTATACCCTACTTGTCGCGGCCTATATTGTTGCTTGCTTAATGTCACTAGCCGTAAGCTCTGCAACTGGTCTTGGCGTGTTACTCATGGCAACCTTATTCCCAATGATGACAGCAATGGGGATATCTCGACCAGCCGCCGTTGCTGTTTGTGCATCACCTGCTGCTATTATTTTGTCACCAACGTCTGGCGATGTTGTTGTCGCAGCCGAAAAATCTGGATTACCACTGCATGTATTTTCTGTGGAAACCGTATTACCCGTATCAATCTGTGCCATTATTGTGATGGCCGCTGCGGCATTTTTCTGGAATCGTTATTTAGACAAAAAAGAAAATACGCCAATGGAAAAAACAGACATATCAGAAATAACAGTAACTGCACCAAGTTATTATTCCATCCTGCCATTTCTGCCTATTGTCGGTGTCTTTGTATTTAACGGTTCAACAGTTAAAGGACTAGAGCTTGATATCTACACAATCGTAGTATTATCAATTTTCATTAGTGCAGTTATCGATTTTATTACTAAACGATTAGATGGGAAGGCTACTTTAGAGGACTTGGAGTCTTGCTATGAAGGTATGGCGGATGCTTTTAAAGGTGTCGTCATGCTATTAGTTGCTGCTGGAGTCTTTGCTCAGGGCTTGATGTCGATTGGTGCTATTGATAATTTAATCGGCCTTGCGGAGGCAGCAGGTGCAGGCGGATTTGCATTAATGCTAATTTTAACAGGTCTCACTGTAGCGGCAGCAATAGCAACAGGCTCAGGCAACGCTCCTTTTTATGCATTTGTTGAACTTGCTCCTACACTGGCCGGTAAAATGGGCTTAAATCCAGCGTTCTTAATTATCCCGATGTTACAAGCATCGAACCTTGGTCGTACTGTTTCACCGGTAGCGGGTGTCATTGTCGCGACAAGTGGCATGGGGAAAATCAGCCCATTTGAAGTTGTTAAACGAACATCAGAACCCGTATTAGCAGGTCTAATTACCGTTATTGCAGGGACTATGGTACTTGTTCCTATGTATGCTTAGCTTGAAATTTTCATAAAAAACAAGATTATCAAAAGGCTAGGATTAAAAAACCTAGCCTTTGACTTTAATTATTTATGCTTAATCGTTAAAGGCTCCCCTTCAATACCCGCATAAAAAACAACAATTTCAGCTGGTACATCACCTTTATTTATTCCGTAGTGCCATTTGTTAATAACTTCAACAAGAGTGTCCCCCGCTTTAAGTTCCAAAATCTCATCGTCTTGTGTTACAACAGTTAATTCACCACTCACTAAATAACCTGCATTAATAACTGGATGCTCATGCAAAGGCAGCTGAACCCCTGGTGCAATATCAATTTTTAAGATAGTGACTTCCGGCTTTCCCTTTGGATAACTTGGAAGTACAGAGCCATCCCAGCTCGTCGTGGACTTAGCTAATACATCCACGGTAATAGGTTTTGTCTCATTTGCCGTTACATTCCCTACGACTAAAAGCGTTAAACATAAGCCACTAATTAAGCTTTTCATAAATTCCCTGTATTATCTAATTGATACTGAAGTTCATCTCCATCTCTTATTTAATTACCTTATAATAAGTTCAAGCAATTATTAATCAGTATTACACTCCCTTACAACTGTATAATTATCACACACATATAATATAATCATGGATCAATTAAATTTGTTAGAATAGGCACATCCATTTAATTTCAGTAAACATTAGGATAAATAAAATTGAATTACAAAGCTGCTATTTTTGATATGGACGGACTACTTCTTGATACTGAGCGAGTTTGTAAAGGAATATTTGAAGAAGCCTGTACATCATTATCCATTCCATTTTTAGAAGATGTCTACCTCGATATCATCGGTCGTAATTCTCAAGGCATTGAAAAAGTGATCCGTGCAGGCTACGGCAGTGATTTAGATTATCCAGTACTACATGAAGCATGGCGGACACGTTACAACGCCGTCGTTAAGCACCAAGCCATTCCAGTTAAAGATGGTGTTATTGAGCTATTAACTTGGTTAAAAAACAATAATATTCCTACTGCTGTTGCGACGTCAACACAACAAGATGTTGCAACAATCAAATTAAAGCTTGCAGGCTTAGAACAGTTTTTTGATAATTTGACAACAGGATGTGAAGTTAAGAATGGCAAACCCGACCCAGAAATTTACTTGCTTGCAGCTGGTCGTTTAAATATTAAACCGGAGCAATGCTTAGCTTTTGAAGATTCGAATAACGGAGTATTATCTGCAGTAAGTGCCAATATGCAGACATTCCAGATCCCAGATCTAGTACAGCCCAGTGCTCAAATATTAACATTAGGCCACACTGTAAGCGCCTCTTTATTAGACGTTTTAGATATTCTAAAACAAAGTAAACAAATCTTTAATCAATAATTTTGAATGTTAAATCCCCGCCTCTAATAACGCTTTTTCCTAAAATAAACTAAAATTACTAGTATGCGGATTATTAGAGGTAATCGATATGTCAGTGTTTAACGAAACGATGCGCCAGAGAGGTCAAGCCGAAGAAGATATGTTCTATGCGAAGTTAGATCTCGAGTTAATCGCCGCACTACACAAAAAAATCGATAAAGAACAGCAACAAGTATTACGGCAAATACCAACGGATTCAGGTTACGACCGCTAGCACTTAAATAAGTAAGGCATGATACCTAATCAAGAAATAAACAGACCAACTCTTTTAACGCACCACAATCGACCAAAGTAGCACTACCAACAAAAAAAATAATCATGCCGACAATAAAATATTTGAATAATTGGTGTAGGCCATTATCTGATATAACTTCAGGTGTTATATTTTTTAATTCTACTTGGGCTTGTTCTCTATCTACGCTCGCCAATATTCTTTTGTGTTGTAAATACCAGTGTAAATTGAATCGTGCGATAGCAGCAAATAGAAAACCCGACAACATGATTACACCCAGAATCCACTCTAAATTAGCCATTACTCTTCCTTAAGCATGTATAACAACACGATATAATTATTTAATAATATCATTTAGTTATAACATCGTTGAATTAAAAAAGTATGACACAGGGACTAATAAATGACTAATCGTCATTTTATAATAAAAAAAAAGGTTGAAATGAATAATCATTCCAACCTTTACTATTAGTACGTTATTTACTGCTAGTTAACAATTTAAATAACGTTACTATACTAAGTATTTACAATGCCGTTTCTAAGATCTGACGGCTTACTTCCAAGGTGATATTTTTGCGTTCACCCAGTGCTACCATGCCATGTTTCTCTAATTTAGCAATTAAGTTGTCGATATCACCAAACGTAATATCTGCATCCGAAAGCCTTGTTGGAACTTCCATTGCTTTAAAAAATGCTTCTGTTTTTGCTATCGCTTGATCAATTTTTTCATCTTCATTAGCAACTGAAATATTCCAGACACGTTCAGCATATTGCAGTAATTTACTGCGCTTATCTTCACGTAGTACTTTCATAACTGCAGGTAACACTATTGATAAACTACGCGCATGATCAACACCGTGTGCGGCTGTTAACTCATGACCAATCATGTGTGTTGCCCAATCATGTGGTACGCCAGCACCAATAAGACCATTTAACGCCATCGTTGCCGACCACATAATATTACCGCGGATCTCTAAATCATCTTTAGTCTCAGGTTTTAATGCTTTTGGTCCTTCTTCGGTAAGCGTCAGCAATAAACCTTCAGAAAAACGATCTTGTACTTTCGCGTTGATACTATACGTCATGTACTGTTCCATAATATGAACAAATGCATCTACAACACCATTGCTGATTTGACGATCAGATAAACTCAAGCTCACTGCTGGATCTAAAATCGCAAACGTTGGACGAACGAATGGGCTACCAAATGATAACTTGCTGCCATCACGTGTAATAACAGCACCACCATTAGATTCAGAACCCGTTGCAGGTAACGTTAATACAGCACCCAATGGTAATGCTTTAGTTATTGGTGCGTATTTACTTAGGATATCCCAAGCATCATCGCCTTCAAATACAGCTGCTGCAGCAATAAACTTACTGCCATCAACAACAGAGCCACCACCAACTGCAAGAATGTAATCAACATTGTGCTCATTAATAACATCGACAGCTTTAATTAATTGGTCATATGTTGGGTTTGGTTCGATACCTGAAAACTCAACCCAGTCATGTTCAGACAATGCAGCTACAACTTGATCATATACGCCATTTGACTTAATTGAACCACCACCGTAAGTAACTAATACTTTAGCGCCTATTGGGATTTCTTTGCTGATCGCTTTAATCTGGTCATCACCAAAATGAATACGAGTTGGGTTTTGAAACGTGAAATTCAACATATTTGCTTCCTAGTATTAAGCGTGTGCGATTAGTTTTTCTGCGACTAATGCTGAAGACGCTGGATTTTGACCTGTGATGATTAAACCATCTTGTACAGCAAACGGCGTCCAATCAGCAACTTTCTGATAGTCACCACCACGCTTTACAAGCTCATCTTCTAATAAAAAAGGTACGATATCAGTTAATTGTACAGCATCCTCTTCTGTATTTGAAAACCCAGTTACCGCTTTACCTTTAATTACATACTCACCTTCAGGTGTTTTAACGTTGAGTAGTGCCGCACTTGCATGACAAACCGCTGATACAGGCTTGTTATTCGCTATAAACCCAGCTAATAAATCAATTGAAGTGGTGTTGTCAGTCAAATCCCATAATGGACCATGCCCACCAGGATAAAATACCGCATCAAAGTCTTGCTCTTTAACATCCGCTAATTTAACCGTTGTCGCGAGGGCTTTTTGTGCGGCATCATCAGCATCAAAGCGACGAGTCGCATCCGTTTGCATGCTCTCATCTGCACTTTTAGGGTCAATTGGTGGCTTACCTCCAGCAGGTGATGCTAGAGTAACTGTCATTCCTGCATCAACAAATACATAGTAAGGTGCAGCAAGTTCTTCAACCCAGAAACCTGTTTTTTCACCTGTATTACCTAAATCTGCATGTGATGTTAATACGACTAAAATATTCTTATTCATGATCGTTCCTCTCGCTTTAAATTTGCGTCATTGATTTGTGTCTGAACTGAGCTGCTATGCATGTTGTATACACGTTAACAGCGAATGGAAACAGTCTATACCTCAATGTAAAATCAAACAATGCAGAGTAAATTGATTACACTGTTCAAAATTTTGATACAATTGATTTATTATTATCATTATCAGGATTCATTTATGCATGTTTCTTTTGAGCAGTTAAAAAGTATGGTTGTATACGCACAAATTGTCGAACAAGGCACGCTCTCAGCGGCCGCTCGGCATTTAAACCTATCTCGCGCAGTAGTCAGTTACCATCTTAAAAAACTTGAAACTCAATTAGGACTCAAGCTGCTTAATCGAACAACTCGCAACTTTACACTCACTGAAGCAGGACAACAGTACTATCAACACTGTCAAGAAATAGCGCAACAAGCTGAAGCTGCAAATCAACAAATCGAGAATTTAAAGCACGAACCTGAAGGTTTGATAAAAATAACATGTCCGGTTAATGTCGGATTACAGATAATTGTCCCAGCTTTAAACATGTTCAAGGTCCAATTTCCGAAGATTGAATTGGACATCATGCTTACTGATGATATCGTTAACATTATGCAGGAAGGCATTGACTTGGCAATTAGAGGCGCACCGCTTACTGATTCAGGTTTACAAGCTCGTAAACTAATATCGATGAAAACCTGCCTATGTGCATCACCTGATTATTTAAACAAGTACGGTCGGCCAAAAAACCCTACCGAACTTGTCGAGCATAGCTGGGTGTTATACAAATTAAGTTCAAGTACGTTAACACTAACGAAAGGAAGTCGAGCTTACAGCGTAAAACCAAAAGGGAGTATTAGTACGAATAATGCAGCAGCAAGAACAGCGTTTGTAGAAGGCGGTCATGGCATTGCACGTATTCCTTTTTATGATGCAGCGCCAAAAATTGAAACCAATAAACTGGAGCTGTTATTATCTGATTATGAACTCTCGAACATTGATCTATATGGTGTTTTTCCGCCTGGAAGCGCGGGTTCGAAAAAGCATAGGGTGTTATTAGCGTTCTTAAGGGAACATTTTAATCATTTATCGAAAATATGTGACCGAGATCGAACTATTACTTTTTAGGCATTATTTGTAAGGTCTAAACCTCTCTAAAGCAAAGTTTGAGGCTAGACTTAAATTAGTTTTAAACAAGTGGAGATAAACCAATGCAAGCAGTAGCATTTATAAATGAGAAATCAGTGTTATTAACCGACAGTGTGAATAAATTTCTCATGCATAAAATCAGTTACAAAGTATTAAGTAACTTGGTGTGGGATGTTTTACAAGATTGGCAATCTCTAGATGTCATCGACGAAAAAGTATCAGGGGAAAAAGAGCATATATTTTGGTTTCTCATTTTTGAATTACACTATTGGGAAGAGAACACATTAATAAAGGATGCAGAACTGCGTAAAAACTTATACGCCTGTGCCTTGTATCTAGAACGTGAGCAAGATTTACCTAAATTCTGTGTTGGTTTACGCCCAAATCGACATGTGTCCGAGGAGAGCTTAACAAATACGGAGAAAGATATCGTTACATCAGATTAAATTGAAAACATAAGCAGCTAATAAATATGTCTAATAATAGAATGAATACATTAAAAAACCCCTTAGTTTAATTTAACGAAGGGGTTAATGATTTTATTCGACTTCTTCTTCCGCAAATTGAATACGCGCTAAGCGTTCCAATTCTTCTTCTCTTGCCGCATTAATTTCATCTAAAATACCAGCTACATCTGCAGATTCTGTATTTTCAATAAACAGACCAGTCAATTCAACATCAACAGTGAGCTCTGCAGCTTCGTATAAAGCCCACATTTCTTTAGCATATTTTGTCTCAAGTAATTCTGGTGCATATTGCCCGTAATATTGTCTCATATTATCAACATCACGTTCTAACATCCATTTCGCATTGTTGTTTGCTGACGCATCAACCGCTTGTGGCAGATCAATAATAACAGGACCATGTTCATCGACAAGCACATTAAATTCGGATAAATCCCCATGAATAAGACCTGCGCAAAGCATTAATCTTGCGTAGTGGATCATTTTTCCATGATCAATCACAGCCTGCTCTGGCGTTAATGCAACATCCGCTAAACGCGGCGCAGCAAAGCCATCAGCATCGGTGACTAACTCCATGAGTAATACACCGTCAAAGCAACCATAAGGTTCAGGAACGCGAACACCTGCATTATCTAAGCGATATAACGCATCAACTTCGGCACTTTGCCATATTTTTTCTTGTTCGTTACGGCCAAAGTTAGAGCCTTTTTCCATTGCACGAGCACGTCGACTATTACGAACTTTACGACCTTCTCGATATTGCACCGCTTGTTTAAAACTGCGGTTCTCTACGTCTTTGTAAACTTTCGCGCAACGGATCTCCTGACCACAACGCACGACGTATACAGTTGCTTCTTTACCACTCATTAACTGACGCAATACTTCGTCAACAAGCCCGTCATCAACAAGAGGTTGTATTCTTTGGGGCACTTTCACTAGTTATTATTCCCTAGTTAACCGTTACATGAATCTAGGATAATAACATTAAGTTAATTTGTTTTAAAAGACCACTGCCTAATTTATAAACGGTCATTATCGTCTTTATTCACTAACTCGCTCAAATTTATCTTAATAAACTTCGCCGGTCGGGGGTTTAGGCGCACTTTGGACTTGTACTTTATTAAGTTTTTCTTTTGATCTTTTTATTAGAAAAGATTTGATAGTTAGCCCACAAAACTTCATTCTTTCCAGTGAGACAGCACGGCTGAGGGTGTGAATTGCGGACCAAACTGCTCACACAATTGCTCAGCGCGCAGCTTAAAGTTATCCGAACCATAATGGTCAACGAATTGTAAAACACCACCCGTCCATGCAGGAAAACCTAATCCCATAATAGAGCCGATATTAGCATCACGACTACTGGTAACGACTCCTTCTTCATATGCTCTAATCGCTTCGAGAGATTGCACGAATAATAATCGGTCTTTAACAGTATCGATATCCCAGTCATCCGTTGTCGGAAATAAATCGGCTAAACCAGGCCACAACCGCTTTACCCCTCCCCCGCTATAATCGTAGAATCCAGCGCCTGTCGACTTACCAAGCCGTTTTAGGAGGAGTAATTGATCTAACACCCTATCTGCAGAGTTATCAGGTCGTGTTTTCCCCTCAGCTTTTAAATCAATTCGAGCTTGATTACGTACATTATCAATCAGTGACAAGCTAACTTCATCAAGAATAGCCAAAGGCCCTACGGGTAACCCAGCTTGAATTGCTGCATTTTCAATGACTTCTCCTGGAATACCTTCACTTAGCATACGCATAGCTTCCGATACATAAGTAAAGAATACACGTGATGTGAAAAAACCACGAGAATCATTAACAATAATGGGGACTTTACCAATCTGCAGCACTAAATCATAAGCAGCAGCCAAAGTCTTTGACGATGTTTTATCGCCTTTAATAATTTCAACAAGTGGCATTTTGTCCACAGGAGAGAAAAAGTGCAGACCAATAAAATTTTCAGGCTTCGTAGACGAATTAGCTAAACTGGTAATCGGTAATGTTGATGTATTGGACGCCATAATAATATCATCACCAACAGCTTGTAATATTTCAGTTGTTGCTTGTGACTTTACTTTTCGATCTTCAAATACCGCTTCAATCACCATTTCACAACCGATTAGGTCAATGGGATCTTTTGTCAGAATAATACGTTGTAATATTCTACTTTTCTCTGCATCAGACAATTTACAATTCGCTAAAATAGAAGCTGAATATGACTTGGCAAATACTGTTTTTTCAAGACTTATATCTTTTAATACGACAGTAATACCATGGCTTGCTAAAGCATAAGCAATACCAGCCCCCATCATACCCGCACCTAATACACCAATTTTACTAAATGTCGTTAACGCAGGTTCCTTAGGGCGCGACGCACCGGCCTTAATCTCGTTATGCTGATACCAAAACGTATTCATCATATTTTTAGCGACTTGACTACGGATGACATGAATAAAATAGCGTGTCTCTATCCGTAATGCAGTATCAATATCCACCTCAGCGGATTCAAGCATCACAGATAAAATGGCTTCCGGGGCTGGTAAGTTACCCTGTGTTTTTTTCTTTAGTATTGCAGGCGCAGTTACTATTATCCCAACCATATGTGGGTCTTTCACATTCCCCGCTGGTAATTGGTAATCCTTAGTATCAAAGCATTGCCTTACCGGTAATGACTGTGACAGGATCCAATTTATTGCTTGCGCCATCATTTGAACATTTGATGTCGCGATTTGATCGACTAATCCAAGTGCAAGACCCTCTTGGCAATCAAATAGTTTGCCCTTAAGTAAGTAAGGAGAAGCAGCCTCCACACCAAGTATCCGAGTCATTTTGACAACGCCACCAACACCAGGCATTAAACCTAATGTTACCTCAGGTAAACCTAGCACTACTTTTTTCGATAATGCGATACGATAATGACACGCTAGCGCCAATTCCCAGCCACTGCCTAGAGCTGCACCATTGATACATGCAACAACTGGCTTGCCACATACCTCCAGCAACCGTATCGCTGCTTTCAACGATGACAATAACGAATAGCTTTCATCTACACCTTGCTCTGCACATTGACTAAGCTCAGCTATATCACCACCAGCAAAAAAACTGGATTTTTCAGAACGTAATATAACCCCTGTAAACTGCATATCTTTTAGTTTATTAATCGTCGCTATGTAGTCATCAATAAACACTCGATCGAGTAGATTAACACTTGCATTGGGCTTATCTAAAATTAAATGCACTATTCCAGCACCGTCTTGCTCTATACGGATTGATGACATACGTTACCCCTTTACACGTTCAATAATTGTTGCGATCCCCATACCGCCACCGACACACAAGGTTACAAGGCCACGTTTCAAGTCACGTGCTTCTAACTCATCTAGTAATGTCCCTAAGATAATTGCCCCCGTAGCCCCAAGTGGATGACCCATGGCAATAGAACCACCATTCACATTGACGATGTCTGGTGAGACATTAAGTTCACTCATAAATCGCATAACGACGGCGGCAAAGGCTTCATTGACCTCAAATAAATCAATATCATCTATGGTTAATCCCGCCACTGCTAATGCTTTTTGGGTCGCGGGTACGGGCCCAGTTAACATGATTGTGGGATCAGCGCCGACCACAGCAGTAGCGACAACTCTTGCTCTTGGTTTTAATCCCCATTTAACGCCCGCTTCAGCGCTACCGAGTAAAACCAGCGCTGCCCCATCAACAATTCCAGAGGCATTGCCTGGTGTATGGACATGTTGAATTTGTCCGACTTGTGGATACTTACGTTGAGCAACACTATCAAAAACAGTTTGACCAAGGCGACTAAAAGAAGGGTTTAGCTTTGCTAATGTAGCGAGAGAACAATCTGGACGAACAAGCTGATCTTTATCAAGTAATAATATGCCATTACGATCACATACAGGAATAACTGATTTATCGAATGCGTTACGTTGCCAAGCCGCAGTGGCGCGTTGATGGGAACGAACAGCAAAAGCATCAACATCTTCACGACGATAACCATCCAGTGTCGCAATTAAGTCAGCACCGATACCCTGTGGCATATAGTCAGTGGCTAGGCTTGTTTCTGGATCCATCGACCAAGCGCCACCATCGCTGCCCATTTTTACGCGCGACATCGATTCAACACCGCCTGCAATGACGAGGTGCTCCCAACCAGAGCGTATTTTCATTGCAGCTATATTGACTGACTCTAGGCCTGATGCACAAAATCTATTTAAGCTAACCCCTGCAACGTTATCTTTCCAACCTGCAACTAATGCAGCTGTTTTAGCAATGTCAGCACCTTGATCCCCAATAGGCGTAACGCACCCTAACACGATGTCATCCACAGCATCAGTATCAAAACCATGCAGGACCTGTAAATGATTAAGTAAATCAGCTAATAGGTTAACGGGCTTAACTTCATACAAAGCACCACTTGGTTTACCTAAACCTCGCGGCGTTCGAATAGCGTCATAAATGAATGCTTGGGGGATCATCAGAACCTCCTAGATAGATAGAAATAAAAAGCAGACCTTACCACAACAGTAGCACAACATAACCGCAACAATAGTGCGGCAGATCATAGGGTTTATACTGATATTCTATTAATACGCTTGAATAGTTTTTGCCGAGTTTCCACTCTTATCTTGTAACTCAACATCAGCCCCACGGGCGATAAGTAAATTTTTTAACTCATCACGACCAAACAGTGTTGCATACATAACGGCAGTCTGCCCTGCGTTATTTTGTTGATTTGTATCACAATCACTTTTCATCAGCGTATTTGCAATTTTAAATTCGGCTCTAAAAATAGCAGCCATTAATGCAGTATTCCCCCTGTGATCCTTAGCGCACACATTTGCGCCTCGTTTAATTAATGTATTAACAATAGATGTTTTACCGTTATATGTTGCGATCATTAAAGCCGTATAACCTTTATTATTTTTGACATCAATTGGTAACCCTGCATTTAAGAATTCATTAACAACCTCATCATCACCAGTTCTCGCCGCAGCATAAAAATACGGTAGCAGCGTGTTATATTCAGCGTTATCAGATAATTCATTAGCACTTAAACTCATGATGGAAAATAAAAATACAACAGGAATAAGAAGGTACTTTATTCGGAATTTTTTTTTTAAATTAAACATGTGATGATACTCAATATGTGGATGCAAATGCGAAAGGAAGTCCTTTCGCATTACTATTCAAATTAACTTATAAGCTCATCGCCATTTTTATAACTTTAGCAAGATCACCGTTTACCGCTTTTGTTAATTGTGTGCCGTATTCAGTATCTGCTTTATAGAAAAAGCTGAGCATCGTATACTTCACACTCTCATTTTTAACCGCACCAAGATCTCCTGATAGGTTTCGAATTAAGTTATGCTGCTCCTGTACAGTAAAACTACGGTAAAGTTCGCCAGCTTGGGCAAAATTCGATTGCTTATCTATAGCAAGTTGCTGCACATGACCCGTTAACGAAGGCGTTGAATGACGTGCTTTTTTATCTTCGACAACACCTTCGCTACTTGGCTGATAATTAACATCCGACATTGTTACGCCCATATTATGTGCGCCATCTTGGTTATAGTTCACCACATTCACAGTAGGTCTGTTAATCGGTAATTGCTGATGATTTGCACCCAAGCGATACATTTGCGTATCAGAATAAGAAAATATGCGTCCTTGTAATAATCTATCTTCTGACGGTTCAATACCTTGGATTAGGTTTGCAGGTGACATTGCTACTTGTTCCGTTTCTTGGAAAAAGTTTGTTGGCATTCTATTTAATGTCATCGTTCCAACTTTCGTTTCAGGAATATTCGTCCACATTTTAGTTACGTCTAACGGATTATATTGAAAATTATTCAGATCAGATGGGTTCATCACCTTAATGTAAAGATCCCACTGTGGATATTGTTCCTCCGCAATGCTGTCATATAAGTCTCGTGTTAAATGCTGAAAGTCCTTCGATTGAACATTAGCAACTTCATCTAGATCTAAATTATCAATACCTTGGAGACTCTTCCAATGAAACTTAACATAATTAACTTCACCTGATTCGTTAATCATCTTATATGCATGAACACCAAATCCATCCATTTTACGGTAACTTGCTGGTGTACCATTATCACTGTAAAGCCAAGTTAACATGTGAGTAGAGCCGGGTTCGTTTGAAAAGAAATCAAAAACGCGATTTGGGTCTTGAATATTAGTAACAGGTGATGGTTTTAACGAGTGGACCATATCAGGAAATTTAATTGCATCCCTGATAAAGAATACAGGCATGTTAAGACCAACAAGATCCCAGTTTCCCTCATCCGTGTAAAATTTAGTTGCAAAACCTCTAGGGTCACGCAATGTCTCAGGACTGCCTTTGCTGTGCATAACAGAAGAAAAACGCACAAACACAGGCGTTTCTTTACCTTTATCTGCAAACGGTGCTGCTGCTGTAATACCACTGAAGTCCTGAGTCGCAACAAATACACCATGAGCACCAGTACCGCGGGCGTGTACAACTCGTTCAGGGATACGCTCACGCGCAAAACGTTGGAGCTTTTGTATCAGTTGTACATCTTCTAATAAAACACTGCCATTTTTCCCAGCCGTCATTGAATTCTGGTTGTCACCTACAGGAGCCCCATTATCTCGAGTAAGCGTTACCGCTGCTGCATTAAAGGCAAGGCTCATACTTAAGGCAATCACTAAATACTTTTTATTAAAATTCATTTTCTATCTCACTCACGCTATTAAATATATTATTGAGTTCGCAGTCTAGAACGATTATTTACGCATGTTAAAACGTTATAACCTAAGTGATTAAATGGTAAAAGCTATCCAATGAGCCTATAAATAGTCAGTACCTATCAATTGATTAGGTAATTATTATCAATATCTAGCTGGACTTTTATCGCTTATATATAAGATAATCCATCCAATAATAAATTCTTAAATAAAACTAACTATGCCTCTTCGCGATTACCAACAAGCAGCAGTAGATGCAGCTTTGGCTCACTTTAGAAAATCAGACCAACCCGCAGTTATCACCTTACCGACAGGCGCAGGAAAAAGTCACGTATTGGCCGAATTAGCACGTCTAGCGAGACATCCAGTACTGATCCTTGCCCATGTAAAAGAACTGGTAGAACAAAATCACAGTAAATTTGAACATGATAGTTTTGAAGCCGGTATCTTCGCGGCAGGTCTAGGTAAGAAACAAGACAGCTTCAAAACCACCTTTGCAAGTGTGCAGTCTTTAAGCCGTAATCTAGATAAGTTTGATGGCTTTTTCTCACTATTGATTATTGATGAGTGTCATCGTGTGAGTTTAAGTGAAGATAGCCAATACCAAAAAGTCATCAACCATTTAAAAAAGACTAATCCCAAGCTGAAAGTACTGGGCCTCACAGCGACACCTTATCGTTTAGATAAAGGCTGGATATACAGAAAACACTATCAAGGCTATGTAAGGACAGAAGACGAGACACCCTTTGAAAGTTGCATATTCGAACTGCCTTTACGCTATCTTGTGCAAAAAGGATTCTTAACCACACCCGCAGTGATTGATGCGCCAGTTGCGCGTTATCAGTTTGACGACTTACCACAGGAATATAACGAAGTTCAATTAGATCAATTTTTAGCTAAAAGCCCGCGCGTAACACAAGCTATCTGTAAGCAATTGATCGAACTTGCCGCCAATCGTGAAGGCATCATGATCTTTGCCGCTAGTATTAAACATGCTCAAGAAATATTTAAGCTATTACCAGACGAACAAGCCGCTATTATCACAGGTAAAACCACCATTAAAGAACGTGATGAACTGATCCGCCAATTCAAAGCCAAAGAAGTAAAATATCTCGTCAATGTATCCGTATTAACCACAGGCTTTGATGCCCCACATGTCGATGTTATTGCCATTTTACGCCGTACGGACTCGGTAAGCTTATATCAACAAATCGCAGGTCGAGGGCTACGCCTTGCGGAAGGAAAAACAGACTGTTTAATCATTGACTACGCCGGTAATGGATTTGATTTATATCAGCCAGAGATAGGGTCAACCAAACCAAACAGTAATAGCGACCTGGTACAAGTACCTTGCCCTAGCTGTGATTTTGCCAACTTGTTTTGGGGAATAACGGATGCGGACGGTGATATCATTGAGCATTATGGTCGACGTTGCCAAGGGTTAGTTGAGCTCAGTAATGGCAGTGAAACACAATGCAATTACCGTTTTAAATACAAGCAATGCCCACAATGTAATGCTGAAAATGATATTGCTGCTCGCGAGTGCCAACAATGTCATGTCGATTTGATCGACCCTGATAATCAATTGAAAAAAGCGCTGCAACTTAAAGACCGTAAAGTGTTACGCTGTTCAGGTATTTCAGCGCTAGCTGATGGCGAAAAAATTAAAATAAATTACCATGATGAAGATGGTGATGTTGTCAAAGAGACCTTCTATTTCAGTAATAACAAACAACGTCAACGATTTTTCAGTATTTTTTCTAGAACCGTCACAGGGCCACCGATTAGCGCGACCACTGCCGAGCAAATAACAGCCCAAATTCAAAGCTTTGTCGCGCCAGACTTTGTCATTGCAAAAAAAGAAAAATACTTCTGGAAAATTGAACATCGTATATTTGACTATAAAGGGAATTACCGAAAAGCCAATCAGCAATAAAACATTCCTAAGTCACAAAAGCTTGAAAAACAATCATAAAAGTTTAAAAAAAAAGCAGTTGGCTGTCACTCTTTCAGAGGTATTGTCAACAGAAAAAACCACTAAAACTACCTATTTGGTAAATATACGTAAATAAGTACTTTTTATCTATAAAAGACTTGATTGGGACCCGTTAACATCTAGAATGAGTAGAACAAATACATCATCTGAACGAGCCATGGCAGACGTTTATAGACTGGCTCAGTCTCACCTCAGAACTTATATAACGTTTATATAAAACCCGGAGTTTATCAATTCATGAAAAAGTGGACCTTAGTCATGTTACTAATCGCACTAGCCTTATTTGGTAGTGTCATTAGTATGAATCTTTATAAACAAAAAATGATTGCAGAATTTATGGCCAACAGGCCTGAACCTGAATTCCCAGTTACTGTTGTCGATACTAAAACAGCTGATTGGATCCCAACAATTCAAGCTATTGGTTTCATTGAGCCTAACCAAGGTGTCGATATTGCGAATGAAGTAGCAGGTAAAATTGATAGCATCACTTTTGATTCTGGTACTAAAGTAACCAAAGGCCAACCATTAGTAAGCCTAGATTCTGAAGTCGAAAAAGCAAATCTGAAAAGCTCGCAAGCAAGACTGAATGCAGCGAAATCAAAATTTTTACGATATGAGGCGCTTTATAAAAAGAACGCCGTATCAAAAGAAGCATTAGATGAATCAGAAGCATCTTACTCTTCGTTACTTGCTGATATCGAAAGTCAAAAAGCAACAATTGCACGTCGTCAAATCACGGCACCATTCGATGGTGAAGTTGGTTTACGTAATGTGTTCTTAGGTGAGTTTTTATCTGCTGGTACATCAATTGTTCGCTTAGAAGATACGAGTGTAATGCGCTTACGCTTCACAGTGCCACAAACACAAATATCTCAAGTCTATTTAGGTCAAGAAGTTGAAATTTTTGTTGATGCTTATCCTGAAACAGCTTTCAGCGGTAAAATTAGTGCAATTGAGCCTGCTGTAAACTTCCAAAGTGGTTTAATTCAAATCCAAGCGGATATTCCAAATAACGAATCACAATTACGTTCAGGTATGTTTGCTCGCGCGAATGTGATCCTACCAACAATCAAAGATCAAATTACTGTTCCACAAACAGCAATTACATTTACGCTTTACGGTGACAATATCTACCTTGTTCGTGAAGATGAAAATGGTGATCTACGTGTAACACAATCTGTTGTTAAAGTGGGCGAACGTATTGATGCAATCGCTCATATCTTAGAAGGTGTTAAAGCTGGCGATAAAGTTGTTACATCAGGCCAAGTTCGTTTAAGTAATAATGCTAAAGTACGCATTATTGAAAACGAGACCCTGCAAGTACCTGCTGAAACACCAATGCTTTAATCGGAGGATAAATGCGCTTTACTGATATTTTTATTAAGCGTCCTGTTCTAGCGGTATCTATCAGCTTTTTGATTGCATTACTTGGTATACAAGCAATTTTCAAAATGCAGGTTCGAGAATACCCTGACATGACCAATACGGTTGTTACCGTATCTACTGGCTACTATGGTGCCAGTGCCGATTTGATCCAAGGCTTTATTACTCAGCCCTTAGAACAAGCGGTAGCCCAAGCCGATAATATCGATTTTATGACTTCATCGAGTGTATTAGGTAAATCAACAATTACCATCACGATGAAACTTAATACCGACCCCAACGCGGCATTATCCGATATTTTGGCTAAAACGAACTCAGTTCGTTCACTACTACCAAAAGAATCTGAAGACCCAACCGTAACTATGTCTACGGGTTCAACGACTGCTGTAATGTATATTGCCTTCAGCAGTGATGAATTATCTTCCAGTCAAGTAACTGATTATCTTGACCGTGTGATCAATCCGCAGCTATTTACGATTAATGGTGTATCTAAAGTAGACATGTATGGTGGTATTAAATACGCACTACGTGTTTGGCTAGACCCGTTAAAAATGGCTGCATATGACCTGACAGCAACCGAAATTATGGGAGTACTGAATAGCAATAACTATCAGTCTGCAACAGGCCAAGCGATTGGTGAATTCGTTCTTTATAATGGTAATGCCAATACGCAAGTATCAAATACTGAAGATCTGGAACGTCTTGTTGTTTCTACTGACAAAGGCCAAGTTATCCGTTTGGGTGATATTGCTAAAGTTACGCTAGAAAAGAGCCACGACGTATATCGTGCATCCGCAAATGGTAAAGAAGCCGTTGTTGCTGCAGTTAATGCCGCACCAACAGCAAATCCAATCACCATTGCTGCCGATGTATTAGCCATATTACCTGAACTTGAACGTAACTTGCCGACTAATATCCACATGAACGTGATGTATGACTCGACAGTTGCAATTAATGAATCAATTAAAGAAGTAATTAAAACGATTATAGAAGCTGCGCTTATCGTGATCGTGGTCATTACTTTATTCCTTGGTTCATTCCGCGCCGTAATCATTCCTATCGTCACTATCCCACTATCACTGATTGGTGTAGCTATGATTATGCAGTCATTTGGGTTCTCGTGGAACTTAATGACGTTACTGGCAATGGTACTTGCAATTGGCTTGGTGGTAGATGACGCCATTGTTGTATTAGAAAATATTGATCGGCACATTAAACTTGGTGAATCCCCTTTCCGTGCGGCCGTTATTGGTACTCGAGAAATTGCAATTCCTGTTATTGCAATGACAATAACACTGGGTGCTGTATATGCGCCAATCGCGTTAATGGGTGGAATCACTGGTGCGTTATTTAAAGAATTCGCCCTTACCTTAGCGGGGGCTGTATTTATTTCTGGTATTTTAGCACTCACATTGTCACCAATGATGTGCTCTAAAATATTATTAGCAAACGCAAAACCAAGCAAGTTTGAACAAACAGTTCATGCCTTCCTTGATCGTATGACTAATACTTATGAAAAAATGATCACCGCAGTAATGCAAAAGCGCCCTGTCATGATCGCATTTGCACTTATCGTATTTGCTGTTTTACCTATGTTGTTTAAATTTATTCCAAGTGAGCTCGCACCGTCTGAAGATAAAGGTGTAATGATGATGCTGGGTACTGCACCATCAAATGCGAACTTAGATTATATTCAAAACACAATGAATGAAGTTAACTCAAAGCTAAACGAACAGCCTGAGATTGCCTACGCACAGATTTTCTCAGGTATACCGAACTCAAACCAAGCACTTGGTATTGCATCTATGGTGCCTTGGAGTGAACGTGAAGCGAGTCAAGCTGAAATAGTTGAACGTGTAACGGGCTTAGTTAAAGATGTTCCGGGAATGTCAGTTATTGCTTTCCAAATGCCTGAGTTACCTGGTGCGGGTTCTGGTCTGCCTATTCAGTTTGTTATTACTACCCCAAATAGCTTTGAAAGCCTATTCCAAGTAGCGACTGACGTATTGACAGAAGTACAATCTAATCCTCTCTTCGTTTATTCTGATTTAGATCTTAACTTCGATTCAGCCACAATGAAGATTAACATTGATAAAGACAAAGCAGGTGCTTACGGTATTACCATGCAAGACATTGGTATTACGCTAAGTACTATGATGTCTGATGGTTATGTTAACCGTATCGATTTAAATGGTCGTTCATATGAAGTTATTCCTCAAGTTGAACGTAAATACCGCTTAAATCCAGAATCAATGAACAGTTACTATGTACGTGCTGCAGATGGCCGCGCCGTTCCACTAGGCAGCTTAATCAGTATTGATGTTGTTGCTGAACCACGCTCACTTCCTCATTTCAATCAGCTGAATTCAGCAACAGTTGGTGCTGTGCCGAGTCCAGGTGTTGCGATGGGCGATGCAATTTCATGGTTCGAAAACACAGCTTCATCTAAGCTACCAAAAGGTTATCGTCATGACTTTATGGGTGAATCACGTCAGTTTGTAACGGAAGGTAGTGCCTTGTATATGACCTTTGCACTAGCACTGGCAATCATTTACCTCGTACTTGCGATTCAGTTTGAATCAGCACGAGATCCTTTAGTTATCATGGTTTCAGTACCCTTAGCAATATCAGGCGCATTGGTTTCTCTTGCTTGGGGATTATCAAGCATGAATATCTATTCTCAGGTTGGTTTGATTACCCTTGTTGGTTTGATTACTAAACACGGTATCTTGATCTGTGAAGTAGCAAAAGAGGAACAACTACATCATGGTAAGAACCGAGCAGATGCTGTTATTGAAGCGGCTAAAGTACGCTTACGTCCAATCCTAATGACAACAGCAGCAATGATTGCGGGTCTTATCCCGTTAATGTATGCAACTGGTGCAGGTGCTGAACAGCGCTTTAGTATTGGTATTGTGATCGTATCTGGTCTTGCAATAGGTACGCTGTTTACCCTATTCATCTTACCTGTAATTTATTCATTCCTTGCGACGGAGCATAAACCATTACCGATTTTCGTTGAAGATGAAGAATTAGAAGAAAGTGATAAACAACATGCAATTGCATGTGCTAAGGCAACTTGTGAAGAAAAACCTACAAGTTAGCTTGATCATTATCATGCAGTAATCAATTCTAACTAGATATTGATTTAAAGAGGTCGCTTCTGCGACCTCTTTTTTTTATAATAAATTTAATACAATTTATATTATTCAAATCGTGATCGAGTATTCAACATGGCTTCTTTAAAAAACTTCCCTATTCCCTTACTTGGTTTCGCCGCATTTAGTGGCACAGGAAAAACAACGCTAATCACACAGTTATTACCACAATTAACCGAACTAGGCCTACGTATAGGCATGGTTAAACACAGTCACCATGATATTGAAATGGATAATCCTAACAAGGACAGTTATAAATTAAGAAAGGCTGGTGCTTGCCAAATGGTACTCGCATCACCACATCGCACAATTGTATTTTCAGAACAAGATGAACCCACAGAACCAAAATTAATCACCCAATTGAATTGGCTTAACACCAATGAATTGGATTTGGTGTTAGTCGAAGGATTTCGTCATGAGGCCTTTACAAAAATAGAACTCCATCGCCCTAGCTTAGGCAAACCGATATTAGCAAATGAAGATGCACACATTATTGCCATCGCGTCTGATACAGAAATTGACAAGGAAGCTTTATTAGAAAGAAGTATCAGCTATTTAGACTTAAATGATATAAATGAAATCACTAATTTTATCATGCAATATAGCCGAGAATGATAGATATAATTTCTTCTTGACTGGTTATATCTATCGAGTCCCATAATTCACCAAATTGTCATTCGATAGGTTAAGTTTTACTTAGATGAGTTAGTTCACCTAAGTAATCTTGATAACTTGACTCTATATCCAAATCGCATGCGGATAAATCTGTCATCGCTATCTTTTCTAGCGTTTCAAGTTCAGCTATATTCTCTTGTAATGCAAGTTGCTGCTCACGCAATTCATTCAACCGTGTACGGCTTTGATGTAGCATATACAGCATACGCGGCGCGCTGTCAGGCTTGTCATCGTATAAAGCCAGATAATGCTTTGCTGACTCCAAGCTAATCCCTAAACGTTTACTACGTAAGATAATAATTAAGCGTGCACGTTGACGATAATCATAATACATAAACCGCCCTCGACGTTCGGATTGTAGTAACCCTTTCGTCTCATAAAAACGGATAGCTCGTCGTGTGACTGAAAACTCTTCAGCAAGATCCGCCGCGGTATAATACGTCGTCATTTAATTAAATCCTTATCTAAAAATTGCCTATGTTTTACAAGGAATAATCTACCACAAATTCACCCTATTGCTTAATTTAAACCATAATTAGTGTTGCAAAGCTTATGTATGCATCGAGGTGAGTTATGCGTATTCCAAAATTACAATCAAGCCAATACTCGTGGTTTATACGTCCGATCTTGTGGTTACTTACGAGAAAACAAAATAAGACTTTAAAACCGGCACAAATACTAGGTCGAAAACCTAGGCTATTCGCAGCCATCTTCCTATTATATAAAACTATTAATAGAAAAAGTTCCCCTATTCAACCCTATATTCACGCACTCATGAGTGTGCGCGTGGCACAGTTAAACCAATGTGAGTTCACCATAGAACATGATTCTAAAGTATTACGCAGTCTTAAAGAAAGGTTGAATAAAGATAAGTTATTAGATTGGCAAAATTGCAGTGATTTCAAACCTCAAGAATGTGCGGTACTCGCCTATACCGACGCAATTACAAATACCTCATTACACGTAACCGACAGACATATAGATCAATTACGTTGTTACTACAATGATGATGAAATTGTTGAATTAACAACTATTATTGTATTTCAAAACATGACCACAAAATTCAACACTGCATTTGATGTATGCAGAAAAACAGTGTAGGCATTGAATCCTAGCTTACCCACACCTTAATCGATAAATAAGGGCCTAAAACAAAAAGCGAGAGCGTTAGTACTTTTATTAAGTGCTAAGCTCTCGCTATAATAAAAATTAAGAAATGGATTGCTATTAACGGCCCATACGTTTCAATGCTGACGTAGAGAAATCTTTACGTTTCGCCTTAACGTCAAACTGAATACCTTTACGCTCTTCATTATTTAGACCTGTTACCAAGTAACGACCAGCAATAATATCATAGAGCGTTTCCGCAGCGAACCAGTTCACATCAGCGTTATAATATTGAACTGAATGTGCTTCTGCAACACGCCACAAGTTACCACGTGCATCATAATGGTCAATCACACCTGCTTGCCAACTATCTTCATCAATAAAGAAGTTACGCTGCGCATACACATGACGTTGCCCCTCTTTTACTTTGGCTTGCACTTCCCACACGCGATGCTTTTCATAACGCGTGTATTCCTGGTTAATATGACCTGGCTTCACAATATCTTTATATTCAAGATTGGTAGAAGAAAGATTGTAAGAATTATATGGGATATACAGCTCTTTTTTGCCAATCAGTGTCCAGTTATAGCGATCTGGCGCGCCATTGTACATATCGTAGTTATCTGACGTACGAGAACCTTCTACGCCTATCCCTTCGCCATCATACGACACGTTTGGAGCACGACGAACACGGCGTTGGCCAGAATTATAGATCCATGCTTTACGCGGTTCCTTCACTTGGTCGATAGTTTCATGCACGAGAGCAATCGTACCAGTTAGACGTGCAGGTGCAATAATACGCTGCATGTAATAGAACAAAATATTGTCATCTTTCTTCGCATCACGACCGCCTTTCAGTGCTTCAGGAATGTAAAATTTATCCTGTACTTTTACCGCAGTATAAGCACCGTTACGCTGTACTGGGATAGTTGTAATGACACGTTCGGCGTGACCACCACGATAACGAGTAATATGATTCCAAATGACTTCTAAACCATTTTCCGGAATTGGAAACGGAATAGATATTTTAAAATTGTTTAAACCATTACCACCCGCCGAAAGACTCGTATTTATCGCATTATCTTTAATTGTCGCATAGATATCGTCTGGCTGAGCAAAACTACGACGCGTTTCATAAACAGGCATAGTATAAGTACCAGGATATTTCTTAAACATAGCCAACTGGCCAGGCGTTAAGTTGTCTTTGTATTTATCAACATTGGCAGCTGTAATAACAAACTGCGGCTTATCCGCTGCGAATGGATTCGTCACCCTATCATTTTTGCCAATGTCTGTCCCTAGGATTGCGTTAGTAATGCCGCCTGTCCACGCAGGAATGGAACCGTCAGCATTACCCGCTTTAACCGCACCAACTGGTGTTAATTCTTTCCCTAATTTAGCCGCATCTGCTTCACTCACTTTTGCAAGTGCTGATGCCGAGAATGCCATAGCTACTGAAATCGCCGCCACGCTATATGCTTTATTTAAAATTTTCATATTAAAATCCTTTTCTATAACTTCTATTCGTTCTATCCGTATTAACGCTCTAAAATTTATATACTTATCAATGTCGAATTAGAACGATATACCGACTGCAACAGAAACATAATCACGATCAGAAAGCGGGTTAAAATCACCACCAAACTGTGTATAACTTACTGACATAGAATACATATTTAAGTAGTTCGCTTTAAGTGCGAGATTCACACCAGTACGGCCTTCTTGGAAAGTACCTTGTGGTTCAGGGCTATAACCATACACATCATGAGACCAAGCAACAGATGGTGCTAAATCAACACCAGCGAAAACGTTACGGTAATCCGCTTTTACAGCTAAACGATAGCCAGCACTGTCAGACGTTGTGAAGCCATCATCATCGTCACCTATACCGTCAAAACTTTTACCATAAACAGTTGCACGGCCATATTTAATATCATCATCACCTTCTGGTAAGTCCCATACATGACCATACCCTAATTCAGCAACTGCTGTAATACGGTCTGTACCCAATGCTTTATCAAAGAATTTAATAAATGTTAACTGTGATTGCGTATAATCAAAACGATCGAAACCATCAACAGTTGAACCAGCGGCAGCTTCTTTATATTGCGGTGTTAACGGTGAATCAGGGTCACCAGTTAATGCCGACGCCAATAAATCCGCACCATTAATCTGTAGTGGTAGATCTAATCGATGACTAACCTCACCTGATACAGCCCACTCAGACACGGTTGTATTAAAACTTAAACCAAATAGTTGAATATCTTCTGGATAAACAGTGTGATAGTTGGAATTATATTGCTCTGCCGTCGTACCTAATCCACTCAAATCAGTTCCAACGGGCACAAATGGACTGCTAATTGCTTGCCCATAAGTGTACCCTTGGCCAGGTACAAGTGTATTTGCTAAGCCAGCTTCCGCACTCGCATACGGTAAGCGCGAATGATAGTTCATATAATACAAACCAAACTCAGTCGCATTCAGGCTTTCTGCATAATATTTAAATGCGACACCGAATTGACCATCATTAGATGCCATCTCATCCGTACCCCGAGTCGCATAAATACCTGCATCATATAGACCTTTATCTGTTAAACCAGTGTTAGGATCAACAACGAGCGTATTACAACCTTCAGCTAAATAATCAGCCGTAGAAAAGTAAGTACCACAGCTATCAATCACTGTTGGTTCAAATTCTAATTGATAAAATGCTTCAATACTTAAATTATCAGTTAAACCAACGTTAGCAAAAATCATATTTACGGGTAATAAACCCTCTTTCACTTCTGCGCCGGGACGACGGAAAGCGGCCGCATCGACAGGGTTAACCGCATTAATACCGCCTTGAATGAATGAACTTTCACCCCAGTTAACCACCTGTTTACCAATACGTAAATCAACAGCAGTCTCGCCTAGATAGAAGCCAGTGAAGATATAAGCATCAAGTAATGCGACACCTTTCGACTTAGTTAAGTTATTAAAATCATCATCATTAATAGGTTGATTAGCAACGTAATTATTTGTACCACTACCGTGTATCACATCATTTTTATCTAATGCGTAGTCATACCAATACTTACCACGAACAAAGGCACCAAAAGTTATACCCTCTTCAGTTTCGTACGTTAAACCAAGATCATGAAGTCCCTTAATCGTTTGAGTAAAAGCATCACCTTTAGCGTAATTTAAGTTACCGTCATCACCCGTTGGCGTATTACCAGGTAAACCACCGTTACCTACACCTGCGTTTTTAGCATCTGAGTCTTCAACACGCCAGCTTGAACCCGCAGTAATTTGCGAATTAAATGAACCTTCAACATCACCCCAATTAAATTCAATTGCATGTGGCGCGGCTGTATAGCCTGAGACGATTAGCGCAAGAGCAATTGGTGTTGTTTTAAAGAATTTCTTCTGAACTTTACTTTTCATAATAGTATCCATGCTGCACCTTTAATTTGTTTTCATTCCATTAACAATTAGGTTGTAAGTATTATATTCACATAATACTTTTACCACACAGTGTCAGGTATAGGCTAAACGTGCCAAATTATTGTCAATCCAAGCCAAGAAGATATTTTATGCGAGCCATGTCAAATAATTAAAATAGATATAGAAACTTTATATCGGAGAGAGCCCCCCCTAAAGGGGGGGACAGAGAAATAGTATTAGATAAGTAGGTTAAACATGAATGAACTAACTATACAGATTTGTTAGTTTTTTGTTGCTTGATGGAATCGAAGTCGCCATTTCTCGTTATTAAAGTGCCAAATTGAACTACGTAAGCTACCAGTTTCTTTTACCTTACCATCGTTAATCGAATTCGCTTGATAACAAACCAACATTGTATCAGTTGCCAGTTCAACGACTTTAAAGTGAGTTAAACACCAACGCTGCATCGGTGATTTGGCTAATAACCACGCCACTATCTCGCTACGTGAAGTATAGGTTCCTATTGGTGATATCTCAAATAAATCTGGATGTAAGAAGTCATCGAGCAGTATCGGTGATTGAGAAAAATCAGTATGTAATACAATTTCTTCACGTAGCTTAAAGCTATCGATTAGTCCGGCTTCTGATTTGTCTAAATGATTCATATCTGTCCTACTTTGTATTAATACTTATTGATACTTGGTGGCGATAATCTCTTTATGCCAACTTGGTTGCTCTATTTAACGATGCGTATGTCGCCAATCCCCGCGACTGATCATATAGAGCAGAAAGTAGACGCATATAAACAATTTAAAACCGCTTAATCGATAAAGATATATTTATGCATTTGAACAGACAGTTTCCAGTTACGCTCAATGCATAGTTTGATCGCTAAGTCTGTTGCACGTTTTTGCTGTGAGATAGGCTGTAAACACATAATTTTGTCCTCGGTGTCTATATTCGCGATTAGCTCGTCCAGCTCTTCAATGTGTTTTTCCATTGCGATCACATGTTTAATTTCATTTGCACGACGCAGTGCACTCTGTAGAACCGGTAACTGACCTTTCATCTGGATCTTTGGTGATACTGTCACCCAAGTCGTATCTGTTGCGCGAACTTCGGATGTTCCCGAAGTCTCGATTTGACAGAAATACCCTGCTTGTTCTAATTCACCCGTTAATTCAACAAGATCATATTGGCAAGGTTCACCACCAGAAATAACAATATGCTTTGCAACAAAACCATTTTTTTGTATCATGGCAATGAATTCTTGTGCAGTAAAGTTCGCCCAATGTGGTTTATCATCGCAAGCTTTGTTTACCGCTTGTTGTGACACTTGCATCTCGGGATCAACCGTCCAAGTTTGTTTCGTATCACACCAAGAACAACCTACATCGCACCCTTGTAGGCGAATAAAGATGACGGGATAACCAGTAAAATGGCCTTCACCTTGTACTGTTTCAAAAATTTCATTAACCGGATACTGCATTTTTATAACCTAATAAACTTCAAGTAACGTTTATTATATCATCTGACCTGTATATTTTTAACATTTTATATAGGACGCTTTCGATCGCACAGTAATTGCTTAGCAATCGCATAATTAGTAGGTAGGTAATCAATGAAAATATGGCTGTATAATATTTTCACTATTTTTTGTTTTGTTATTTTAGGTCGAGGGGTTAGTCTATTATTACCTGTCGAATTTCCTTCAAGTATCATTGGCTTATTACTTTTATTTATCGCATTAAGCAGTGGTATATTAAAGCAAAAATATGTAGAGAAAGTGTGCCTTCAACTTAATCGTCACATAGGTATCTTATTTGTACCCGCAGGTGTAGCTCTCATGGGTTATTTTGATTTAGTGCAACAAAACTTACTGCCTCTCATCATGGCGAGTTTCATTGGTACTGTCGTTATCTTTCTTACCGTTGGACATACCTACTGCTATTTAAATCGAGCAAGTGCCGCTAAATCAAATAAAGCACTAAATGAAAAACAAGGTGATGATAAATGATCGTGTATTTAGCTATCCCAATAACCCTTGTTATCTATTTTCTGGCGCAATGGGTCTATAAGAAAACTACACTTGCGCTCTTTAACCCAATCCTACTTTGTATTGGTATGTTAATTACTATCATGATTGTATTTGGATTTAACCTTGAAGAATACGAACAAGGTACAACGATATTAACGCGTTTGCTCGAACCTGCCGTTATTGCCCTCGCCTTTCCTTTATATCAACAGTTTATCCATGTTAAAGCAAAAATAGTACCTGTATTAATTGCCTGTAGTGTTGGCGTGATTGTCGGGTTAGTTGTAACCACATTCGTCGCAATCAGCTTTTCTGCATCACCAGAGATTGTCGCCTCACTTGCGCCTAAAGCGGTTACATCACCAATTGCAATGGCAATTAGTGAAACTATTGGCGGGATCCCTGCGATTTCTGCAATCATGGTTATTATGGTCGGCATATTTGGTAATGTCTGCGCACCTTTCTTATTGAAACATTTACGAATTCGTACACCCGAAGCGCAAGGACTTGCAATTGGTGCTGGTTCACATGTTATTGGTACTTCAAAGGCGATGGAATTGAGTCGTACTCACGGTGCGTTTAGTACCACGGCATTACTCATTAGCGGTGTATTAACATCTATTATTGCACCAGTGCTCTACCCTTACCTACTCATATGGATGCTCTAGCACAACCGCATTAAAGATCCATTATTTATGGTACTGATATCGAGAGGTGTCAGTACCTTTTCATCGTAATTCATACCTAACACTCTAAACATGCAAAAGTACAATCTTCAGCTAAAATAAGCTTAGAAGATGCGATATATAACCTGCGGAGGTTATCATGAAACAATTTTCCCATAGAACAGTTGTATGTCCACATTGTGGTCAATTTATCACGGCTGACATTGATGCCAGTAATGGCTCTCAAGATTTTTATGATGAGTGCAGTGCCTGCTGCAATAGTATTCACTTTAAGTTATTGCATGATCAAGCTCATGAGAAGTTTGAATTATTCATTGATGCAGATGATGAGCAAATATTTTAAATAATAAGCTTTAAATAAAATACTTTTGATATAGATGAGATCGTATTAGAAATGTTCGTTAATTTAGAGCGATACGGTACGCTTGAATAAAGATTGCTAAACCTGAATATCGCTCTTTTGATGCCATGTTCTATCAACAATACAAGATAACGCTCATTATTTATTTACCATCATACGTTCGACAGTATCAACTATCGCTTGTGTCTGGCTGTCAATTTCGATGTTTACAAACTGACCGACACGACGACTTCCTAGGTTCGTTACAGATAACGTTTCAGGTATTAAATGCACCCAGAAATGACCATCAGCTACATCACCTAGTGTTAGGCTAATACCATCAATCGAAATAAAGCCTTTTGGTAATACGTATTTTTGCCATTCAGGGGCTATTTGAAAACAAATATCACAATTCGTTTCAGTTCGGCTAATGGTGACAATTTTAGCTTGTGTATGTACATGACCCGACAATAAATGTCCGCCAATCTCATCGCCAAACTTAGCAGCACGTTCTAGATTAACTTCATCGCCGATTTCAAGGTCAACAAGGTTAGTTACTTTCAGTGTTTCTTCAATAACGTCAAAGCAAACACTGTTGTCATTCATCTTTACTACCGTCAAGCATGTACCGTTATTCGCGATACTTGCGCCGATAACTAAACCGTCTTGATGTACTTTATCTAGCGCAACTTCTAACGTATGTAATTGCTCTTTTTTGTCGATACTAATAATCTTTGCTTTTCTTTGTACAATGCCAGTAAACATAAATAACCTTTATCACTACTTGAACGAATAGACCTAACTATATCGTGTTAGTTTAGATAATTCATCTAGTTAATGACCAGATATTAATATCAATAAAATAAATTTAAATACATCTTTAAATACTAGCCATAAAGGATTATTATGCTCCTAGCTGGATCAGGTATACCCTCACGAACGCGAATATCACAACATTCATAACCAATTCTTTCGTTTTCAGCAACATCAATTCTTAAAGTACACAATATCACAACCCTAAATATTCGGAGTATCAGTGCAGAAGTATCGATCTGAGGTTTCTAAATTATTCAAACTAATGGTTCCAATTTTGATCGCACAACTTGCGTTCACTGTAATGGGCTTTGTTGATACCGTAATGGCTGGCGCAGTCAGTGCAACAGATATGGCGGCGGTCGCGATTGCCAACAGTATTTGGTTCCCAGTACTCATGTTTTTGATCGGCATTTTAATGGCTATCACCCCTATCGTTGCGCAACTCTATGGTGCTAAGAAGAAAAATCAAATTGCACAAGTTGTTCAACAAGGCATCTGGTTTGTATTAATCACCTTTCTACCTATGATGGCGCTACTGTATTACAGCCCTATGATCCTTGAGTTCATGCACGTTGAAGATAGATTGGCCGAACTAACAACAGGTTATTTACGTGTTATTTCATTAGCATTACCTTTTGCATGTGGTTATCAAGTATTTCGTAGCTACCATGAAGGCTTAGGTATTACCAAACCAACTATGGTGATTGGTTTAATTGGTATCATGGTAAACGTACCTGCAAACTACATCTTCATTAATGGCCATTTTGGTATGCCTGCACTCGGTGGTGTTGGTTGTGCTGTTGCATCTGCATTAGTATTTGTTGCTATGTGTTTTTCGATGATTGCTTATAGCTACTTCCATAAAGACTTTAAAGAGATTGAATTATTCGATCAAGTTTATGGTATCGATAAAAAAGAAATGTCACACATCATTAGTGTTGGTTTCCCAATTGCCGCATCTATGTTCTGTGAAGTAACCTTATTTGCAGTTGTGTCTATTCTGTTAGCACCGCTTGGCGCGATTACGGTTGCAGCACATCAAGTTGCGTTAAATTTCTCATCAATGGTCTTCATGCTACCACTTAGTATTGGTATTGCAGCGACAATTACCGTTGGCCAATATGTGGGGGAGAAAAAACCACTACAGGCTAAGTTTGCCAGTATCACTGCGATGTGGATGGGTGTTGGTTTTTCTGTTATCACAGCGATCTTCACCATTATATTGCGTAACGAGATTGCAGAAATTTATACCGAAGATATAACCACTATTAATATTGCAACAGGTTTAATGTTGATCGCCGCTGTATATCAAATTTCGGATGCAGTTCAGGTTATTGCAGCTGGCGCATTACGCGGTTATAAAGAAACAAGTGTAATCTTTTATATCACCCTATTCTCTTATTGGGCTGTAGGCATGACAATTGGTTATACGCTGGCATTAACAGATTTAATTGTACCAGCAATGGGCGCAGCTGGTTTTTGGATTGGCTTTATTTCGGGTCTAACAATGGCGGCGATATTATTATCGATTAGACTTGCGAGTGTTTATAAGAAAACAACGCAAGGTCATACACTTGGACTCGCGGCAACCGCTTAATCGCGATTACTTTACTATTTGGTTAGCAAAATACCGTTAATTAATAAGACTTTTTTAGAGCACTAAATAAGAGAAGAGTTAACAAGGCGGCAGAGATTCACATCTCTACCGCCTTTTTATACGATTTTTATTAAAGTTGAATTAAACGTACACATTATTTACTGAATATCTAGTCGCTTCATCAAGCGGTGTAAATTACTTCTATCAACCCCTATCGCACGCGCTGTTGCCGCCGAGTTACCGTTATTTTCAACTAACATATTTTTGATAAATTGAGTTTGAAAATCGTCGGTTATTTGCTTTAAGTTATTATCATTAGCACTAGGGTTGATCACAATTTCGTCTTGTCCGACATTGCTATCATCCGACATAGCAGCCGATCTATCCATCGATATAGAAAATCCTAATTTACTGCCATCATTGGCTGTTTCTATATCTAAATCACTGCTTTCTAGTATCACAACGCGATCATCTTTGCGGTTACGAGCAGCAGCACGCAATGATGCTCTACTCAATAGATGTTCTAGTTCTCGCACGTTACCAGGCCATTCATACCTCAATAATGCACGTTCTGCGTCTTTGGCCAACGTTAAGTTATTAATACCGACTTTGCGTTGGATCTTAGCAAGAAAGTTACCAGCTAATAACAAAATATCATTACCGCGTTCACGCAAGCTTGGCACTTTTAATGGGTATACAGTGAGACGATGGTACAAGTCATCTCTAAAACGTCCTTCTGCAACCTCTTTAGCTAAGTCTCGGTTCGTCGCTGTAATTAAGCGAACATCAACCTTATGTGGCTTATCACTGCCTAAACGTTGGAGCTCACCAAATTGAATAACCCGTAATAATTTGGCTTGAATAGACATAGGCAATTCACCAATCTCATCTAAAAATAACGTACCACCATCAGCAAGTTCAAATTTACCTAAACGGTTTTTAGTTGCGCCGGTAAATGCACCTGCAACATGGCCAAACAGCTCACTTTCGACCATTGTTTCGGGTAATGCAGCGCAGTTAACTGTAATTAACGCTTCATTTGCACGTTTTGATGCCATATGAATTCGACGCGCGACTAGCTCTTTACCCGAACCAGATTCACCATATATCAATGCAGCTAAGTCAGAATCAGCCACTAAGTCAATTTCTAAATTAAGCATGTTCATCGCTGAACTTGAGCCGATCATGTCCTCACTGAATTTCTCGCTAATTAAACTAGCAGTCACTTGCTCTTGTCGTTGCACTCTTTGGTCTAATGCAAAGATTAAATTGGCGGTTTTTATCACGACTTCGGTCAAGCCGATCATGGAGTTTAGGATTTGTGGGTCGAGGAAATCGAAGCGTTGTGGATTAAGCGCATCCATCGTGACAATACCCCATGGCTTGTTATCAATCACTAAAACCGCGCCCATACAATCATGGACATTAAGTTGTCCATCTGGCGTTTGGATCAAACCATCATAAGGATCGGGCAGATCACAGGCTGCATCAAAACGGAGTACTTTTTTTTGTACTTCATTTTCGTAGTTAGCTAGAATCTGCTCAAATCTTGGATGTTCTGCAATGGGAAAATGTCGCCCCATTGCTTCTATTTGCAAACCGTTGGCCGATTTAGGCACCAAATTATCGCCTTCCAGCTTGAGTAATACGCACGCGTCACATAAAAAAATATCCCGCCATGCCTGCAATAATCGGTTATATCTTTGGTGCTTAGGTAGTTCTCGAGAAAGGTCATAGATAATTGTATCTATACTCTCGATAAAACGGATGTTTTCCATTGTAACTAATCCTTAAATCGGTCATTCGATAAGTATTAGTTATAGCACCGAGTAGTCATAGTGACAACGTAAAAATTATATAATTATATTTTTCATAAAAACCAATAAGTTAAATAACCATTTTAGAGTTACAAATCAACCAGCCGGAGTAAGACTCGACATAAAAAGGAATTCTTTGTGTCTTCAGCACTACTATTATCGAAAAATCGACATTCCCACGATTTTCTATGGGCGAAAGTTTATTGCCCGCGTGTATGGAATCTCTTAAAAAAGCCGATATGTTTGATGTTGTGAACGCCGCTGGTTTCCAGTTTAAAAATGGCGCAGCTTTTCATGCTTCAGGCAAATACACTGAGTTTGATTTTACAGATAAATACACACCTGGTGAAGGTACTACATTCCAAGTGCAACGTGGACATTAACCATCTTAGATAAAGATAAAAATAGCTATGAAATAGACGCTGATTTTATCCTTGATGCCAGTGGCTTTAGCCGTGTATTACCGCGTTTACTCGAACTAGAAGAACCATCAACACAGCCTCCAAGACGCGCGATCTTTACTCATATTGAAGATAACATTACTGCCAGTCACTTTGACCGTAATAAGATCTTAATTTCCGTGCATCCAGACGACTGTAAAGTTTGGTATTTGATAATTCCATTTAGTAACGGTACCTGTTCATTTGGTGTTGTGGGTGAGTTTTTAGATCCTGTATTCTCATCTGGAATGACGATTGCGATGAAATCAGCTGAGCTTGCAACTGACTTATTAATAACGAAACCTTCCTCTGCCATTGAGGAAGGTTAATAATTGAGCTTAACTATTATATTTCACCAGAGCTGATTTTAGCTTGTGCTTCTTCAACGGTTTGCTGACCAAATAAAATTTCCATCATTGATTTAATTCGCTTATCGTCATCACCAAATTTATCAAGGTTACCGCTATTTGGTGCCTTAAATTCGACTTCACCGATGATATAATTATTTTTCAACGCTTTAACGTCCGCATCGGCGATGAAAGTAACAAGATCCCAGCTCCAGCGTGAAACATACGTCAATGTCACTTCTTCTGGATTCGGCGGAGTACCATCATTTACGACTGTACAAGTGTGATCAGTTTCTACGCACCATTCTTTCATTGTGTCTAAAAACACAGCGCGAGTAGCATCGTCTTTTACAATCGTAATATTCTTAGATTGATGTACTGGCGAAATTGGTGTCGCAGAATATTTAGGCGCAGCGCAAGCAGTGAGAAGTATAGGTAACGACAAAATCAACAACGTCTTATTCATAATTAAATCCTTTTAACAAAAGACTCATTATACATAAGTTAGATTAATTTACTTGCAAAACAATGACTTCATTATATTTTAAAATACCTATAGTAGCTTTTCTATCAGTACTTCATCGATATATTTACCGCGGATTTTAGCATGCTTTTTAGCTACGCCTATTACTTCGAATCCCTGCTTTAGATACGTTGCTAATACATCTTGGTTATCATCCCGAACATAAGCAAACAGTTTTTCATAACCTTTGGATCTTGCTAGCTCAAACGTGGCGTTAAATAAGCTGGATGCAATGCCCTGCCTTCTATAGCTACTATCAACATAGGTGCCGATGATACCAACATGATCAAATGCATGGGTATACGTTGCAAACGGTTCCACGTTTTGAAAACCGACGATGGTTAATACTTCTGAGTTTAGAGCAACATTAAAGACCCCTCTTTCAGGAAAGTCTTGGATAAATTGCTCTTCCTCCTCACGTGAAAAGGTTGTGTCGAGAATCGTATAAAGACCAGCCTCGACAATAGGGTTCAATATGTCGATGATTCCTTGCGAATCTTCTTTTTTAACGTCTCTAATGATCAGTTTCATTTTTTTCCTTTAAAATATGAATAATGTGCCGACAGTTCAACACCTATTTTTATATGCTTACAATAGCAACTGGTATATATGTAATTCCTGACTTTCACTTCCAGTATTTACATAGTTAGGTATTGAATCTACTAGCTTAGCACCCGATTTTTTTGCCACACTAATACTCGCAATATTCTTTTCAAGACATCTAAATTCAATGATTTTTGCATCGGTTCTCTCTAACAAAAAAGAAGATAGCTGAGAAATAACGTTAACGATAATACCATTGCCATGCACAGCATGTGTTAGCCAATAACCAACCTCAGCAATACCACTTTCATCTGAAATAGACTTGATACCAAAGACACCACAAACTTGCGTATTGAATTTAATTTTAAACCATCGCGAGCCAGATAATCCACTATGTAAACGCTCTGCTATGTATTTATGAGCCGATACCTCATCTAGAACACTATCAACCCAATAGAGATACTTCCCTAGTTGGGGTCGACTGGATTCAACTAAATTTAATATAGTTAAGGAATCACCTTCCTCTAGAGAAAGTAATTCGATATTTTCTGTAATATTCAATTTCATCCGGGCGTCCTTGTAACATTTCAACTCAACAACGAGTAAAGTAACGTTCTTAATTACTTTATAAACAATACCTTACAAATTTAAAGTAGCAAGGTAAACGGTTGTTAGCATTCAAGCTTTATTCCATTTAACTTACATATACGACGGTTGTCATTAGGACACCCAGTTGACTTATTGACAACTAATAATGGTTGTCATAAATACAACTAGCTTTAATGTTAAATACTAATAAGATTAAAAACAACAACTTAAAAACTTGGCACGACTACTGCTATAGAGTGAATATAAATATTGATGTAGATCAATTTATTTCACTAACCTATACAAGGTAGCTATTATGTTAACACAACACACTATTGATATTATCAAAGCGACTGTCCCAGCTGTTTCTGTTCATGCTAATGATATTACGGCGCATTTTTATCCTTTGATGTTTAGAGAATATCCAGAAGTAAAACGCTTCTTCAACCAAAGTAACCAATCGGGTAATGCCCAACCTAAAGCACTGGCGAATGCCCTTGTTGCTTATGCAGGCAACATCGAAAACCTATCTGTATTAGAAGCGGCTGTAAACCGCATTATTAACAAACACGTATCACTTAATATCCAACCAGAACAATACGAAATTGTTGGCGAGTGCTTGTTAAAATCAATTAAAGCCGTACTGGGTGACGCAGCAACTGATGAAGTGATTGATGCATGGGGACTTGCATACTGGCAACTAGCAGATCTATTAATCGCAGCAGAAGAAGCTGCTTACACAGCCAATGAAGAAAAAGAAGGTGGTTGGCGTGATGTACGTGAATTCGCAGTTACGACGAAAGTAGCTGAAAGCGAAAACATCACATCATTCTACCTGACTCCAACTGATGGCAAACCTGTTACATCATTCACACCGGGTCAATTTATAGGGTTAGTATTAAATATTGATGGTGAAGAAACACGTCGTCAATACAGCTTATCTGATTCACCAAACTCGGAATACTTACGTATTAGTATCAAACGCGAAGCTGGTGGCGTAGTATCAAATTACCTACACGATCATATTCAAGCGGGTGACACACTGCGCGTATTAGCACCTGCGGGCGACTTCATCCTAAAAGACAACAACAAACCAGTTGTACTTGTAACGGGTGGTGTTGGTATTACACCTGCAATAAGCATGCTAAACAGTTTAAAAGGAACAGACCGCCCTATTCACTTTATTCATGCAGCGATGAACACCAAGGTACATGCATTCCGTGATCATGTAACAAACCTTGCAGCTGAAAACGTAAACATCAAACCATACTTCGTTTACAGTGATGCAACCACAGAATGCCAGCCTGACGCTAAAGGTTTTATTAACTTAGCAATGCTTGAAGAAAAAATCGGTGATGATCGTGATGTAGAATTCTATTTCTTAGGTCCAAAACCTTTCATGCAAGCAATGAATGGCTTCGCACCAAAATTAGGCATCCCAGCTGAAAATGTGCATTTTGAATTCTTTGGTCCGGCAGAAGATCTAAATATCGACCCAACTGCTTAGTTTTAAAGCAAAGGGCTGATATTATTTAAAAAAGACTTGCCGATAATTTGGATGCGGGCTAATATTTGTCTCGTCTTAACGACATACCAAATTATGCTCGCTTAGCTCAGTTGGTAGAGCGCTAGCTCGACATGCTAGATGTCACAAGTTCAAGTCTTGTAGCGAGCACCATTTTTTAATGGTACAAACAACGCGTCCTTAGCTCAGTTGGTAGAGCGCTAGCTCGACATGCTAGATGTCACAAGTTCGAATCTTGTAGGACGCACCAAATAATGAAGCCTTGCTCAATGAGCGAGGTTTTTTTATATCTGAAATTCAGCGTTTGTTATATCTGAAGTGCATCGAGAATAGCTAACTAACATTAGCCTGCATAGGTTTTAGGCATATACAGCAAACCCACTAAACCAATTAATCTGCAACCGGCTTAGTAAGGTTTCAACACTGATTTAAACGCTTGGAATTCAGCATTTAAATCTTGCGTTTTCAAAGATCCGATAGGCAAGTACGACTATCAATACCCACATCGTTTAAAGCACTCAGCTGATTAATAATAATCGTTTTTAATTCAGAGACTGCAGTAGCATAGTCTGCATCAACATGTTGCAGAGCTTCGTAACCTGGGAAACTTAACCTTAGCTTACTCATTTTCTTTTCAATGCTGTTAATCACCAAAGCTGTATTTGTATGATAATTTTCAACTAGCTTATCTGCTTTCTGTTTATCAATAATAGATAAACCCTCTAAGATCCCAGCTTCATCCACAAAATGTTCCGCCATTACAAACTCAACATCTTTATACCATTCACGCACCGCTAACAGCGGCGCGATATCAGTATTCAACCCTTGGTGAGAAGCAGCTAAGATCGGAGCTTGATCAAACAACTCATCAAAGCGTTCTTGCGCATTGACGTATTTGATCATGGCTGGAAATAACAGCTTAACATCATCAAGCTTTAGCTGTTCATTAGTGGCTAAAATTAATGTTTGTTGCTTAGCATGGCGCCATTTAGATGAAAACCAACGAAACATCCCTGCATTATCCAAACAGCATTGAAGATATCTCAGCGTACTCACAGTCCCTAACTTATTCGTATTCACAAACGGCGCGAGTTTCTTATTTAACGGTTTTAAAATAGTTAACTGCTGTTGTAATTCAGCCAAACGAAAATCCATTTCATAACAATTAAAACTATCATTCCTTAACGACCATAATGCTTGCGGCGCACTTTCGATAAGTTGCACCAATGCAGAAAGCTGTTCACTGCTGTTTGCAGAGCCCTGAAAACAAATATGTAACCTTGATGGTAAATCTGTTATTAACGCTGAGTAACTATCTTGCAATTGCTGACAGCTAACAAGAACAGCATCAAGCTCAAGGGTCTGGAATTCTATCGCTTCAAGTGTCATCAAACCCGAGATACCCAAGTTCCTTAGCTGTTTAGCTGCACAAACATGAGAATCGTCGTTTAGTTTTTTATCTTGTTGTAAACGATTCGTATCCAAAGATGACATTATTTTATCCTACTCAATATAAGATTATGCAAATTAACCACATGTTTAGCTTAACATAACCAACTTCAAATATTTAACAGGCTTCAGCTTACCTTATTCCTAACACTTAATCGACCTACTTCATCTTACCCGCTATTCGCTATACTATTTAATGATATACCTTGGTTTTATAACTCGGTAATAGCAAAAGAACACACAGCTCTAACGCGTCAATAGTTCATCAAATTATTAGATCCAGCTCAATTAACAAGAAATAACTCGTACTAAGACTGGCATAGTTGTTGAATGTTAATAATTAGTTATTTAAATATTTATTAAAAACTGTTTAAATGTTGTAGTTATTATTGATGATATAAATTCAGTGAATTTAAAGAAAGTGGTGATCTATGAAGACAATGCTAGTATTAGACCAATTCATTCAGCGCCATCAGTTGGATGCAGACTATTTAACCTATGCATCAGAAAATTTTTCGAGTGCACTATTGAGTATCGTAGCGCACCAAAAACAAGCAAAAAAAACCTTCCTAGTTGGTATCAATGGCTGTCAAGGTTCAGGTAAGTCAACGCTTGCTGATTATTTTGGTACTCGCCTAAGCACAGAGTTCGACTTAAACGTCGCGGTATTATCACTTGATGACTTTTATTACAGTCGACATCAGCGCAACGAACTGGCTAACCAAGTTCATCCTTTATTGCGTACCCGCGGTGTTCCCGGCACGCACGACATGAATCTTGCTAATACGACATTAGATAAACTGTGCGCAGGCGCAACCGAAAGCAAACCGGTGAAATTACCGAGATTTAACAAGTTTGCAGATAACCCTTACCCACAATCACAATGGCCAATTGTTGCTCGCCCTATTGATGTAATTATATTAGAAGGTTGGTGTTTAGGTGTGCAACCCCAACTAATGAAAGATCTTATTTACCCGATTAACAAGTTAGAAGCAATAAAAGACAAGTACGGCATTTGGCGCAGTTATGTTAATCAACAATTAAAACAGAACTATCAGGGGTTATATCAACGCATTGATCATTGGATAATGCTTAAAGCACCAAGCTTTGACAGTGTACAAGCATGGCGATTAGAGCAGGAAAACAAACGTCAGACACTTGAAGAAAATACTGACAATAAGCAAAAAGAAACATTCATGACAAGTGCAGAGGTGCGTAACTTCACCGCTTATTTCCAGCGAATTACCGAGCAGTGCTTAGCCACGCTACCCAACCAATGTGATTGGGTATATGAACTCGATAATCAACGTAACATCGTCAATATCGTACATCAACAATCACTAGGCGAAACAACTGCAGATTCAATTTAGCTGATTATCGCTAAACCTAATTAATAGTAACAAAAAACAGAATCACTGCATAAACAAGAGTTAAACCAGCAAGACCCATGATAAGTCCCACTCTTGCCATGTCCCTGCTGGCTACTAATCCAGTTGCATACGCCAACGAATTAGGTGGCGTTGAAACAGGTAATATCATTCCTAACGAAGCAGAACAAGCCACCACAACCAACATCACCAATAATGATAAATCATCCATCGATGTCACGACCGCTGCAGCAATTGGCATTAACAAATTCGCCGTTGCTGTATTTGAGATAAAGTTTGCCATCAACCAACACACAAAAGACATAACCAAGATAACTAACAGGGCTGGTAACACAGAGTAATCAATCGAATTTGCCATCACTCCCGCTAACCCTGTTTTATCTAATGCAATACCAATCGCAATACCACCAGCAACCAGCCATAACACATCCCAATTGATTAACTTCAATTCATCTTTGCCTATGATGCCCGTTAACGTAAATATCGCCAGTGGTACAATCGCTACAACATAGGTATTCATGCCGTGTAGACTAGTACTCATCCACAAGATAATCGTTAATGAAAAGGTGATATAAACAACGATGGCTTGCCAACTGCATTGAAAGTCACCACCAAGCTGTAAATGTAAGCTATCGCCGCTAAAAGGGAACAGCTTTTGTAATAACCACCATGCAAAAGCCACTAACACGATAACAAAGGGTAAACCAATCATCATCCAATCAAGAAAACTGACATTATAAAGACTGTCTAAATACTGCAAGGCAATCGCATTGGGCGGCGTACCAATCGGTGTCGCAATACCACCAAGGTTAGCAGCAATGGGCACACTTAATACTAATGCTTTGACACCCTTTTCTTCTTTCGGTACAGACATCAGAATTGGCCCTAACAAAGACAGCATCATCACCGTCGTTGCGGTGTTTGACATAAACATAGAGAACAACGCAGTGATCATCATCAAGCCAAGCATAATCATAGCGGGCTTAGTGCCAAATGGTTTTAATAATACATTAGCTAGATTTGTATCCAAAGCATATTTATTTGCTGCAATAGCAAGTGAAAAACCACCTAAAAACAACACGATAATCGGTGACGAAAAGGCAGCGAAAATATCGTTATAATGCATCAGCCCTTCGATATTAGTGGCGGGATCGAGCCCATCATAAAAAAAACGAAAACTGTAAAGCCCTTGATCTGAGAGCATCACTAACTCAAGCGTTATAATTAAAATAGATGTGGCAAAGACAGGCACAGGTTCGAGGATCCACAACAAGGCAGCAAGGACAAAAATGGCTAACAATCGATGTTGAATAATACTGAGGTTATCAAAGGGTAATTGTGAGGTAGGGACAGAGAGTAAAAACAGCGGAATACCAAACGCAATTAATAGTTTAACTAATCTAATCATTAACAAATGGCGACCGTTACCGTCAACCACAGGTACTTTATCTACAGTTATATTCGTCATTAGCTTTAACCTCATAAGCCACTAATTCATAACATATAAAATACACTTTTTTGATATTTATTATTCGTTTGTCTATCACGTTTTAAACGTATAAAAACATTTAGATAACCATAAAGAGATACTTTAATTGGTAATCTAACAGAAAACAAAAAAGCCCCAAAGGTATAATCTTATTTTTAGTAAGACTATCAATGGGGCTAACTTAGTCATCAAAAATGACTATTTATACGTCCGTAAATTAAAGGTTACGTAATGCGTTAATACGGTTTTGAAGCGGTGGATGACTCATTAATAATTCCATCATCGTCTTCTTACCTGTAATACCAAACGCCATCATCGAACCTTCAAGTTGTGTTTCTTGACTTGTTTTAAGACGCTCTAGTGCTGCTATCATTTTATCTTTACCAACTAGCTTTGCTGCGCCTGAGTCAGCTTTAAACTCACGTTGACGGCTAAACCACATTGTTAAAAAGCTTGCTAAGAAACCAAATAACATTTCTAACACCATTGATACGATAAAGTAAGTCATAAAGCTACCACCTTCGCCCTCGCCTTCTTCATCATCCGATGTGAAACCACTTACTGCATTAGCAATAATACGTGATAAGAAGATAACAAACGTATTCACAACACCTTGCATCAAGGCCATTGTGATCATGTCACCGTTAGCAACATGATTGATTTCGTGGGCAACAACCGCTTCAGCTTCATCACGTGTCATTTGTGCTAATAGACCCGTTGATACCGCAATTAAGGCGTCATCGCGTTTAGCACCCGTTGCAAATGCATTCATATCGGCAGCATCATAAATAGCAACATCAGGTGTGCCAATACCCGCTTGTTTTGCTTGTCGAGTAACGGTTTCTAATAACCAATGTTCATTCGAGTTACGAGGCTCTGTGATGATCTCGCCGCCAATTGAACGTAGCGCCATTTTCTTCGACATCATTAATGAGATTAATGAACCACCGAAACCAAACAATACCGCCATCACCAACAACCCAGAAAGGCTACCTGATTGAATACCGGTAGTTGCATAGATAATGTTTAATACAATACTAAAAACCACCATTACGGCCAGGTTGGTTGCAAGGAATAGCATAACGCGTTTCATATATATGTTTTCTCCAATAAAAATAGAGTGACATAATATGACAAAGTTTATAAAACGCAAAGAGATGTCATTGTAAAGTGGAGTAAAGAATAAAAAACGACCTTTAAATGCTCAATACATCTAAAGGTCCAAAATACGAATGTCGCTGAGTGATGACACTGTATGTACTACAAAATAAAAATTAATTAACAGCTATGTGGATAAGGTTAATAAGCTCTGTTTCTGTCGCAGGTTCACGAGCAAGGTCTAACTCGGGAGCCGCGCCACCACTTAGAGAATAAACTTTCGAGCCACAGTGATCGTAATGATACCAAGTTCCATCAATACACACGTCCGTGTAACATTTAGGGTTCCGTAATAATTCCATATTTACCACCTTTTAATCACTTTACATACTGTTCACATTGACTATAAACGCATAGACTAATACCAGCCATTGATACAGATCAACAAATAATCTATTTCGCCATTATTGCGATCTTTATTTTGCTAACTTGCAACATAGACACGAGCTTCAGGTGGTAAATTAGATCTTACTTAACTAATTAATACGCGTTATCACCAAGCGCCCTACATTACCTGAAATACGATGTTCGGGTAATAATACCGAAGCTGCATCATCGGCCTGTGTAACAAGACCAGGATGGCGCGTCACTTTATTCATAACATCATCTCGTACCACATTATAGCCCTCACCACCATCGGCAGGTCCGGGAATACTGCCCGCGGCTTCGCTATTAGCCTCGGTACCAGCATCATAGACAGGCAAATTGTAGGTCATACTAACGCCGACCTCTAAGTTGCTAATATCGACTGCATTTAGACCCGAAAATGCATCATTCGTATTAACCAACATGCTACTAAATGACAACTGCGTAGCATGACTTTGATTGGCGCTGATAGTGAGCAATTCATTGCTACCAGGAGCAATAGCGCTTGAACCTGAAACAGCGACATCATAGCCTTTAAACAAGGCAAGTAACTCGGTATTACTCCCGCCTTCAGCCATATTCTCTAAGGCGCTACTGGCGTCAGACCCGACCGACCATAAACTAATATCTGAATTGTGCAGCGCTACCAAAATCGGCGAAAATGGTTGTTCTGCAGTATCGTTGTAGACAATTACTTCATACTCAAGCACAGCTTCAGTTGCATTGTTATCACTGCCACATGCACTAATCCCTGTTGCCAGTAGCGCGATACCCAAGGACTTTTTACTAAACACTGATTTATTAAACATTGAAATAGCCATAGATCCTCCCAGATTTATTTAACGGTAACAACAACTTTGCCGACTGGGTTTAACCAGCGGTGGATCCGACTATCGAGGTCACTCACGCCACCACTTATATCACTATCTCCTACATTCCCTGGATGTATATGAATATTACTGTTAGCCGACGAGCTACTCACTCCGCTACCACCTGTACCGCCATTCGCCCCTGGGTTTGCAGGTATACCAGGCACACCTGAAGCGCCACCGCCATTGACAATTTCGTCGTTAGCTTCGGTTCCGGCATCATAACCATTCATATAAAAAGTATAGGTGCCAGTCTCACTCGGAATAGCCCAGCTGTCTTTGCCTACAAAGCCATCATTAGTGGGTAGCATCATAGCGGCGATTGTTAATACGTTATTGCTGCCAGTGTCTAAATCACTCACCATGGTATAACTCGATGGAGCAAGTAAACCAGCAGCTGGATTAGCAGCCGATACTGCTGATAGACCATCAGCAATGGCCACTAAATCTGCAATGGCGCCGCCTTCGGCCATCGCTTGTAGTGCTGGTGAAGCTGCTTTTCCTACTTCAAATAGATGAGCATCACTGGTGTGGGCCGTAACAAGTAAGGGTGTAAAATAGATACCTTGAGTAAGATTAGTTATGCTTACGTCGACCACTGCAGCTTGACTTACTGTGCTAAGCGTTAATAGCGGCATGGCTAATAAAGATAATTTTAAATACATAGAATACTCCTTTGTGTGTCGTTTTTAATTGTCACACTCAGAATAAACAACGGATGTAGTGAGGGGGTCACGAAGTTGTCACAATTTTATCACTGACGATGTTCCCCCCTAGAATACCCGTGTAGAGTCGAAGAGCAGCTCGTTAAGCTCTCACTTTAGACTACGTAAGCACCTGATTAGCGCAAACATTCCCTACTCCAATATCGTTTAAATTATTGAGAGTAGTTTCGGCAATACTAACTAATGCTTCTTTGGTCAAAAAAGCTTGATGGCCAGTAAAAATGACATTGTGACAAGCAGACAATCGACGGAAAGTATCATCGGTAATGATTTCACTGGAATGATCATTAAAGAATAAATGTTCTTCTTCTTCATAGACATCTAAACCTAACCCACCAATTCGCCCTGATTTTAAAGCTTCGATTGCATCATTCGCATTTAACAAACCACCACGGCTGGTATTAATAATCGTCACACCATCTTTCATTAACGCAAACGTATTTTCATTCAATAAATATTTATTTTCAGAGGTTAATGGACAATGTAAACTAATCACATCACTGTGAGTAAACAGAGTATCTAGGTTGACATATTCAGCACCTAATGCAATTGCATGCTCTGAAGGATAAGGGTCAGACGCTAAAATTTTACAACCAAAACCTTTAAAAATAGCCATGGTAGCAAGACCAATTTTACCTGTGCCTATAATGCCGACAGTTTTGCCGTGTAAATTGAATCCCACTAAACCGTCTAAGGAAAAGTTAGCATCACGGGTACGTTGATACGCTTTGTGAATACGACGATTGAGTGTCATTAATAACGCGATGGCATGTTCGGCAACAGCCTCTGGTGAATAAGCAGGGACACGCACGATGGTGATTCCAAGTGCTTTAGCACAATCTAAATCAATGTTATTAAAGCCAGCACAGCGCATTGCTATACTCTTTATACCCATTTCATTAAGTTGAATTAAAACAGGGGCACTTAAATCATCATTAACAAATGCACAAACAGCATCATATCCTCTGGCTAATGTGGCGGTTTGTTGATTTAGCTGAGCATCAAAAAAATTAATACTAATAGGATCTGATATTAATGGCTCAAAGTATTGAATATCATAATTACGGGCGCTAAACATGATAACTTTCATAAACGGTTCCTCATATTAATTTATGTGGCTGCTATTTGTTTGTGTGGCGAGTAAGAAATGTTTAACCTATGCTAAGCACACCATTTTGTACAAGATAACCTGCAAAACCAGCCCAACTTAACGCTAATAATGCCCAAGGTAATCGACTTGAACTTGATTTTGTTTGTTCAATTTCAATCTCTGCTTCATTGTCTTTTGCTGCAGCCACGGTATTAGATCTTATTTTTTGTTTTTTTTGCTTATCAAGCTGGCGAACTTTGGCTTTATGCTGTTTTTTGTATTCAGCAATTCCCTTCTCAATACCTGCCGCGATCAATTTAGTCTGTTCTCTGCTTTGACCTGGTTTTTTTATACCGTTAGCAATACGTGTCGATTCAGTTTGCACTTCTGTTGATACTTTCTGTGTCATGGATTTTTCACTCTTAATTCGGTTATCTTGATGATAAATAACTCAGGTCCATGTTGCAAGTTAGCAAGATTATATTCCAAGTTTCTTATGACCTATTTCTGGAAAACAGTGCCGTCATGTACTCTATGGAATATGTTGAAAAACAAATAATCAAGTTAACTTATTAAGGGGTCAGTTCACCTTAGCATGCACACAGCTTAGGGCGATTACCCTAAGCCATTGATGGACAGGACTGCGTTAGATTTAATATCTCTAACGCAGTGAACTTAGATTAGGAAAAGTATCCTGAAATATTAAATTTTGTTAGCTAATACTAATTGCGGGAAGCACTTCTGCGAAATCATTATCCAGCATATCTAATACACTCTCATAACCATATTTCGGCTGCCACCCTAATTCTAATTGCGCCAAACTAGAGTCATAAACTCGGTCGAGACTTTTAGGTAAATGCCAAGTTCGATCTGCGAAGTCTTTTGCAAGCTTCGCGGCATACTCTTTTACGACATCATCAGCGTTTAGATAAAGCTGCTCACAACATGTCTTATTAAATGGTGTTTTTCCAGAAATAATATAACGTCTGAACCCCGAAAGACGTTTTTCGATGGCACAAGCATGAGCATTCGCTACATCTCGAGCATCAATGCCACGCGTAAGACGATAGAGAGCCATTAAATTTGCAGGTTCAGGAAAGCAGCGAGACATTTGAAGTACAGTGACAGGTAAATTAAACAAGTTTGAGATATTTTCCAAAATCTGTTCTGCTTGTATCTTGGATTTGTGGTAAATCGTTTTAGGTATAGGAGTAACCGTTTCATTGACCCATCCTGCAACGTCATCAGGCGTTGAAGAAAAACCATAGAGGGCAGTAGTGCTCGTAAACACAAAATGTTTAACCCCTTTTTTTACTGCTAATAGTGCTAGCTGCTCCGTTGCTTTTATGTTGATATCTTCGAATTCGTGCTCAGATACCAAGCCTACATGCGGCGCATGCAATGCAGCAGTATGAACAATGACATCCACATCCTCTACAGCCTCAGTTAACAAACCAATATCACGAATGTCTCCAACATAGTCTACTGTAGAGCAAGGAGTTTTATCTATTCCTACGACTTTGTGAGTCTTCATCAATTTTATATAAATTGCACGTCCTACTCGACCAGCTGATCCTGTAACTAAAATTTTCAACTTTTACTACCTGTTTGAATCCAAGAGTCTATTCTATCAGTTTACGAATGGTATGGTCTTCCTCTTCGGTATTGCATTGACCAAAAAATACCGCAAACAAGTATTTATGAATTAGAAAAATTCAGTCAAAATGCTGTTACTGGATAATGTGTGAGTTTTAACCCTAAGACTAAAAGGGGCAATTTCGAGTTAGCTAAGCAAGCTAACTCGTTCATAGACTAAAGTAAATGGATCATTTACTTTAGTAGTTAAGTGTTTGAGTTAGAAAAGTACCATTATATATCTTTCAATTTAACGTGAATTTCCATTTCAATATAACCATCAACTCTTGCATCATTGAAATAATACTCAAGCATGGGAAACTCATCCGGTTCAAATCCACTATCAGGCAGGCAGCCAATCAGAATAGATACTCAATTGGGCCTTAATTGCCTCCTCTGGATGACCTTTATAATAAAGTACAGCATACTTACCCTTTGGTATTTCAGATAAGGTAAATGGTGAGTTAACCTGAATATCATCGCCAATTACAATAGAAGTAGAATAACGACATTTATCTACAGGGGTAACCGTAGGGTTATCAAACGCAAAGGCAAATCGTTTTTGCTCCTCAGGTGTTATTCCGTTACCGACAGCCCAATCTATCAACTTATCCCAAGCTTTATATATGGCTTCAGCTTCATAACCTCCTGCTGAAGCTAAAGTACATACTCGCCTTTTATCAAATTCTCTTACTTCAACGTTCATAGTTGTATCCTTTAAGTTAATTGTATTCATCACTTCATGTGTGATGCGAGTAGGATACAAATCTGAGGGATTAAAATCTTTTCCATACTTGCTAGATATTTTTCCAATCTTGCTATCTTTGACTTTATCTGGATTCCTAATTTCTGACGGACTAAAACCAAAATGAAGTCTAACGGCTTTTGAAAAGTTGGCGCTCGATGAAAAACCACTATCTAAAGCAATTTGAGTAATGGATAGTTCTGTTTTAAAAATTAGCAAATTGACAGCTTTTTCTAGCCTCCGCCTAGCTATATAATCATTAACGGTCTCACCGACAATACCGATAAAAATACGGTGAAAGTGGAATACCGAAAAATGACTTACTTCAGCAAGGGATATTTTGTTAGCCAAATGAGCCTCAATATACTTAAGCACCCTATCAATACGAACCTTGTATGCTTTGTTCATAATTATCTAATTCAGATTATTGTTCAGATTGAAATTATCATGGGGCCTATTCTAATTTAAAGCATATAGCGACAACGGCCACTTATTATATCTGTTGCATAATTTGTTGAATGTTTAAACCTTCAACTGACCTTAGATCCTCGAAGCGTGGATTATTAATTCCAAACAATACTGGTATTCGGCTGGGAACAAACCTATTTATATTCACGAATTTAACCATTCATACGTTGTATTATACGCTTTATAAAATCTTTCATTTTTGGTTTATTCTCTGCTGAAAAACTAATCGGTCGACAAGCTGTCATCGCAGCCAAACCAATACGTGCAGTATACACCCCAGCACCAACGCCTTGACTTAAGCGAGCACCGGTTATTCCCGCTAAACTTGTTGTGCCAAATTCTTGTAACATTTCATCAAGTGCAAGTTCACTCACACCAATTAATGCCAAGTAACGGATCACGCTCTTTAATAACTTGTAACGGTTGGCCAATGAAGGTCTCATGCCATATACCTGCCCGACTTCGTCAATCATTTTCATACTACGCCATAATGCTAATAGCATATCAACTGCCGCCCAAGGACTCGCAGCCACCACCACGCCGGTTTGTAAGCTGTGTTTAGATACACGGCGTAGTGCTTCTTTATCTAATGGTGCTAAAAACACCTGTTCAAGATGGACTATGGCTTCTTTATCACTGCTGTAATCAGGCATGGTTGTAATGCTTTTAGCCAGCAGTGACGCTTGTGGTTTACCTTTATAAAACTGCGTTAACTTAGCGATAAACCCCTTTGCTTGACCAACATCATTGGTCACTTTTAATTGCTCGGCCTTATCTTGTAACCCTGCTAACGCAGCCATATTTTCTTTGTCAGCCATAAAACTAAACATGCTACGTAAGGCCAACATAGCAACAATGATAATCAATCCTGAAAAACCAGCAGCAGCGATCCAATGCAGGGCTAAGGCGCTTTGGAATACGGTATAGATTTGCCATAACGACATCACACCAAAGATACTCGCAATACCGATAACAAACGATTTTAACCCTTTGATTGGTAATGCTTCGAGCGTTAACCCACGGTAAGTATCATCAACCACATCTTCAGCAGTAATTGATGCGGGGACTTTACTTAAGTCATTATCGAGATCGGGCATGAATATTTTTGCTTCACGGCTCACCGTCACCACAGACTCTTCTGCTTGCATATCGATGGTTTTACCCTGATTACGTGCTGTACTGCTATCCACTTGCTTGCTCATAGGCATTTGTCCCCTATTAATTCATTTAAAATAGTATCAATTCGAATATGTGGTAATACATCCTGATTACTGTACGACAGCCCTTGTGGTGGATTTAACAAGGGTATTTGCCAATCTAAAAATGGCTGCCACTGTTCTTTCTCGGGGATACGCGTTGGTATGGTTGGATGAATGTAACCAATCGGTTCACCATTCACACCACGTCCCGCTATACCACGATCGCCTTGATGCTTTATTTCTTTAGAAGAACGAACCGCCGCTGTGGCTTCACAAATTGGTTGTACGCCTTCATGCTGCGCACTTTTATAAGCTTGTTTGACAATGACACCCAATAGCTGACGAACCGCATCGTGATCCTCACTTAACACTTGATCGATTTTAGTTGCGGCAAACACAACCTTGTCTATTTTAGGCTTAAATAATTGCACTAATCGATTTTGACGTCCATACGAAAAGCTCTCAGTAATGCTAGTTAATGCTTGGCGCATATCATCAAGATATTCAGGCCCTGAATTTAAGGTATTAACTACATCCACCAGCACTAATTGTCGGTCAATACGGCTAAAGAATGTTTTGTAAAATGGTTCAACCAAATGCTTCACATAGCCTTGATAATTACGCTGGCAATACTTGTAATAGCTGTTGTCAGCCGCACCATTAAGCACATCGTCGCTATATTGCTGACAGCCAAGTAAAGGCACGAAGTTCAATAGTTCTGTATCCTCAACCGTACCCGGTAATAAGAAACGCCCAGGTTGGATCAAACTCAAACTGCTGTGTTTATATTTACAGTCATGAAGAAACTGTACAAATTTAACGTTTAGTGATTTTAGAACGTCTTCATCAACGACTGATAATGGGTCTAGCTGTGTTAATTCGTCGAACAACTCCCCTATCAACGCCCGTCGTGGTGATACTTGATACTGCGCTTGGCATTGTTCGCTCCAACGTGCAAAGCTCATTTCACGTAAAGGTAAATCGAGTAGCCACTCGCCCGGATAATCACGAATTTCAAGAAACAAAGAAAACTGCTCTGCTTTTAACGGATTTAAACGTCGTCCCGAACGCGATAGTCTTAATTCAAGTAAACAACCGCTAATATTAGTGGTTGATGCAGGCCATTTGGCTTCTGATTGCGTTAGACTTTGGTAGTTCTTATCATACGGAAATACCGGAATATCAGCATCCGCTAGCGGGTGCATTTTAACACCAAGAAGACGTTCACTTAATACCGGTGAAAAACCAGCGAGGCTTGCTTTTTCATGGTGCATCAATTGATTAATTAAGCTAGTGATAAACGTCGATTTACCACTTTTACTTAAGCCTGTAATACCAATACAAAAGTAACGGTTCTGCAGCTTAGCAATACTCGCCAGCCCTTCTTCTTTAAGAGAGGTAGCTTTGCGGGATGCTTTATTCATTAATTTGGAAAATTTTTTGTCTGAGTCTCGCATATACCTGCTTCATGATTAAAGGAAGGAGAACAATGATTACTATTAATATCAGTTTACTATAGATAAATAGTTTACTATAGATAGGGATTATAGCCAAACCAGCTGAACCGAAGATGAATTAAGATTATAATCTTAATGGCGAGATTTCCTTCCAACCATCCGTATCCTTTTCTGCCAGCGCAAACTTAAATGCATAACCAACAGAGCCGGTTTTCATTCTAAGGTCGGTGGCGACTAAACGTCCATCTACATCTTCTAGGCGAATAAAACCATTAGTAAACCAGTTTAAAGACGCCAAAGCAGACGTTGTCACTTTAACAACGCCATATCCCAATTCTTGCTTCAGGGACATATCGAGAGAATTAGTCAGTACATTTAATGTCACATCATAATAAACGTTGTTATCAACCACGATAGCAATCCACCAGTTAAGGCTTGGATAAAGCGGTGAGATAAACACTTTATCACTGGGAATACCTTTACTCTGTAAAGCCAATTCAACTTTGTTAAGCATCTGCGTTTGAATCAAGACACTCAATAATAAATAACCACTACTTAGCATTAAGCCAATATGATTAACTCGCCTTGCTTTTCGTTGCTCCTTACTCTCTTTATCTCCTTTACCGCGCCACAGATAAATACAACCGACTAATAATGGCAGCGTATACAAGGGATCAATTACAAATATCGAGGCGATAGAAATCGGGTGTCCCGCTAACGGCCAAAATAGCTGCGTACCATAACTGGTAAACGCATCAAGAATAGGATGGGTAATCAAGGTTAAACAACAAAGCCAAAACAGCCGTTGGTTAGAAATGACATCGGTTTTAAATTTAAGCTTAAGTGTGGCAAAACAGATAAATGCAAAAGGAAACAACACAAATAAGGAATGTGAGAAACTGCGGTGCTCGGTGAAGCTCTCAACAGCATCAGCCGCTGGCATAAAAACATCTAAATCTGGTAATGTACCTAAGATACCGCCAATAACTAACGCACTTCGGCCTAGTTGTTTATGCCCGATAGCAGCACCAATAGCGCCACCTAATACGATTTGTGTAACAGAGTCCATGTATCGACCTTAATATAAAGTGACTTTGAGTCCTGTTATTAAATTAATCGTATTCCATCACCGAGGCAAGTTTTGCAGAGAAGCGACAAACAAAAATGGCTAAGGTCTCTCAACCTTAGCCATTCATATGAACGAATCTATTTATAATTTCAACGTAATCAATCGAATTAACGACTTGGTTTTACGTCTTTCTTCGCGCGATTATTCGTTTTCTTACCGTAAGAACGGTTTTTAGCACGACGTTTGTCATCAGTACGGCCATTTCCTTTACTTTTACCGCCACTATTACGACCATCATCAGCAGGCTTGCTCAGGTCAGGTTCATAACCCGGTAACCATTGCGCCACTAAACGAGTATCAAGCAGTGTTTCAATTTCTTCTAACAACCAGTTTTCACCAATGCTCACTAATGACGTAGCAGTACCAGATAAACCAGCACGACCTGTACGACCGATACGGTGAATGTAATCTTCTGCTTTAAACGGTAATTCAAAGTTGATTACGTGTTTAAGTTGTTCGATATCAAGGCCACGTGCAGCCACATCAGTTGCTACTAATGCGCGTACTTTACCGTTTTTGAAATCTTCAAGACCACGTTCACGTGCACCCTGTGATTTGTCACCGTGTACAGCGATTGTCTTAATACCATCTTTACACATTTCTTTTGCTAGGCTATCTGCGCCCTGCTTAGTACGAGTAAAGATAAGTACTTGGTGCCAGTTGCGAGAACCGATCAGGTAAGACGTTAATTCACGTTTACGATCGGTATCAACTGCATAAACAATTTGTTCAACTTGTTCTGCTGCTGCATTACGGATATCAACTTCCACTAATAATGGATCGTTTAATAAGCTTTTACTTAATTTAAAGATCGCATCATCAAATGTTGCCGAGAACAACATAGTTTGACGTTTTTTCGGTAGGTGCTTCAGGATACGACGAATCTCTTCCATAAAGCCCATATCTAACATACGGTCAGCTTCATCGAATACGATCTTTTCAACAAACTCAAGTGATAGCGTTTCACGATCTAATAGATCCAATAAACGACCTGGTGTTGCTACTAAGATGTCGGCACCTTGTACAAGCGCTTTAACTTGTGGGTTAATGCTCACGCCACCGTAAACAAGTTCAGCTGTTAATTCACTGTCTTCACTATATGTAACAAAGCTTTTGTGTACTTGCTGTGATAATTCACGCGTTGGCGTTAATACTAAAGCACGGATTTGTTTTTTAGCGGTTGAGTTAGCAGTTAACTGCTGGGCCATTAACTGGTGAATTATAGGCAATGCAAATGCTGCCGTTTTACCAGTACCAGTTTGAGCACCACCCATAATGTCGCGCCCTTCCAGAATTGCTGGAATAGCTTGAGCTTGAATTGGTGTAGGCATTTCGTAGCCTAACTTGGTAACAGTATTAATTAAATTTTGATTAAGATTTAAAGCAGAAAAACCCATAATGACCTTACTAAATACAACAACAAAAACGACATGCCGCGCAGTTTAGCAGAAGTATTACAAGATTGCAGATAAAGTAGGTAAAGCAATGATTTTAAGAACTAGTGGCGAATTTATGCATATAAAAAAACCAACCGCTTTAACGATTGGCTATCACTTAATGCATTAGTTAAGTTTAAAACTTATATGCTATAGAGGCATAGAATGAGCTTAGCGTAAAACTATTTGACTCAGCGTAGTCATCATCATCAATGACAAATAAATCCACTTCATATCCAACACGGGCACTTAACCCACCCAAGGCTGTAGGTGCATACTCAAGTCCAAAACCATAACGAACGCCAAGCTGCTTATCTTCTGCATTTGTCTCGTATGACTGTTCTAAATCGATAGAAGATATTCCAACAACGCCAAATGGTCTTAACCCATTAGGGAAGATATACCCTAAATTTGCAGAGATTGAAATTGCCGATGGTGACCAAGCATAATGAGTATACTCATTTTCGATGTCACTATATTGGGTATATTGACCTTCAAGCGCAAATACTCGGCTAAACTGATAACCCGCTATAAACTTAAAAGTATTACCATCGTCTTCAAAATTTGGAGCATCAAAGTCAAGGCTATCAAATGCTGTAGTACCAGTACCAACACCTAGATAGAAACCTTTCACTTTTTGTTCTGCTTGTACGGCTACTGACGCAGATTGTTGAGAAGCACTGCCTTCAGTCGTGCCAAACTTAGCATGCGCAGCAGAACTTGCTAAAACTAAAACCATCAGTCCAATTGTTTTATTCATAATTATTCCCTTAATTATTATAATGTTAACCAAATAAATTATTGTTGATTTATAACACAGCCGCGCTAACTAATACTAACCAAAGTAGGCCTAATCAACCTTTCTCATGAGTAAATGGTACTAATGGATTAGTGTTTATATTCAATAAACTAACCACCATAAGATACACAAACAAAAACGCCTCCTACATTCATTATGAATACAAAAGGAGGCGTTTATTAATTTTAACCCAGACTAATTTAAACGAGTCTGCTTGAAAGTATATTAAGCTTTAGCTGTTTTATTTACAGATACTGTAGTTTCGACTGTTGCTTGATTTACCACAGGACGTTCAGCTTTTGGTGTTGAGTACCAGTAGCCTAAACCCATAAATGCAGCACCAGAGATGAAGTTACCGAGTGAAACCCATAATAAGTTATGACCAACACCAACGAGGTTGAATGCCTCTTGGCTATCACAAAAATATGACATTGCAAAAATAGTCATATTAGCGATTGAATGTTCGTAACCAGAAGCGATGAACGCCAATAAACACCACCAAATAGCGATAAACTTACTCGAACCTTCAACACGCTGGCACATCCAAATTGCGAGACAGACTAACCAGTTGCATAAGATACCTTTGAATAGTAGAACTATTGCTGGTGCTGTTGTTTTCGATAACGCAACTTTGTGTACCAAACTTTCTGAGTTACCTAATAATTTACCGCCACCCGCGTAATAAAAGAGCGCGGCGACTGCGATTGAACCCAATAAGTTATATAACCATGTTTTTGGTAAAATACGAAAGTTATCACCCCAAGTAATGGCACCTGTTTTAGCGCCTAAAGTTAAAAACATAGTATGACCAGTAAACAGTTCAGAACCCGCAATAATAACCAAGGTTAATGCGATACCAAATGTTGCACCCATCACTAATGGACGAATTGATGGATCAACTACATTACCTAACGTGAAGATCAAAATAATACCAAGACCAACATACGCACCGGCCATTGCACCGCTGATAAGAAAACTAATTGGATCAGTCTTGTCTAACTTTACGATTCGAGCAGCGTTAGCTGAACATTTTTTAATTGTGTCTGCATACATGAAGAAACGCCCTTTCTAATTAAATATTAATTTCAACACTGTCTTTATTCACTCGAACTTTATAAGAAATCAGTGATACAAGATCATTTTCTAAACATTGACCCGTTGCTAAGTTGAAGCGTTGTTTTTTCAACGGACTTGCGACCCAAAGCTGGTCGTCATGTTCGCAAATAAGACCGCGTGAAAGTACATTTGATTTAGCAAACGGGTCCATGTTATCGATAGCAAATAACTCATCGTTGTCACGTGGACGGAAAATCGCAACTTGTTTACCTTTAACCAGTGCACACACACCTGTTTTTGGGTTGATATCGTTTAGTTGGCAAACGCTAATCCATTTACTCATGCGTATTCCTCCACTGTGATTGTATAAGTATTTGCTTTCTCTGCAATGGAAGCAGGACGATGTTGGTCACGTGCACTCACAAAGCGCACATTACTATCTTGTGCATCACTATTAATAAAATGAGCGAAACGTTTTTGCTGATCTTCACTTTCGACTACTTCAGACCATTCACATCGGTATTCAGTAATCAGTTTATTGATATCAGTTTCTAGTTGTTCATTGATACCCAGTTTGTCATTAACAACCACTTCGCGTAGGTAATCAACACCGCCGTCTAAGTTATCCATCCACACCGACGTACGTTGTAGCTTGTCTGCTGTACGCACATAAAACATTAAGAAACGGTCGATATATTGAAGTAATGTTACTTCATCTAGATCCGATGCGAGTAAATCTGCGTGACGCGGGTTCATGCCCCCATTACCACACACATACATATTCCAACCAGTGTCAGTTGCAATAAGGCCTAAGTCTTTACCCTGTGCTTCAGCACATTCACGTGTACAACCGGATACACCAAACTTCATTTTGTGTGGAGTACGAATACCTTTATATCGGTTTTCAAGTAGTACACCAAGGCCAACGCTGTCTTGCACACCAAAGCGACACCAAGTACTACCAACACAGGTTTTAGCCATACGCAATGCTTTTGCATACGCTTGACCAGTTTCATAACCACCAGCAATCAATTTCTTCCAGATTGTTGGTAAGTCACCTTTGTGAGCGCCGAACAAACCAATACGTTGTGCGCCAGTTATCTTGGTATACAAGTTATATTCAGCAGCAACATCAGCCAGTACAGCCAGTGCTTGTGCTGTAACTTCTCCACCAGCCATACGTGGAATAACTGAATAAGTACCGTCTTTTTGCATGTTTCCTAAGAAGTTATCATTAGTATCTTGCAGGCCAACATTATCACGACTTAATACGTGGTCACCCCAACACGATGCTAAGATGGAACCCACGGTTGGTTTACACACTTCACAGCCGTAACCTTTACCGTATTTAGTCAGTAACGCTTCAAAAGTCTTGATACCTTCAATACGAATAAGGTGGAATAGCTCTTGGCGAGAATATTCGAAGTGCCCACATAAATGGTTTTTTACTTCAATCCCTGATTTAGCCAGTTCTAAATTCAACACCTGTGTGATAAGTGGTAAACAACCACCACAACCTGTTCCCGCTTTAGTAACTGCTTTTATTTCGCCTATTGTTGTGTGTCCATCGGCAACTGCAGCTGCAATTTTACCTTTAGTAACATCAAAACAAGAACACAATACCGCAGTATCCGGTAAAGAATCAGCTCCCATTACTGGCTTACCGCCGCCTGCGTGCGCTGGTAAAATCAAACTATCTGGATGCTCAGGTAGGTCCATATCGTTCAATTTAAGTTGTAATAAGTTACCGTAATCAGATGTATCACCGATTAATACTGCACCCAGTAATTTCTTGCCATCTTCAGAAATAATAATACGTTTGTATACTTCCTCTGTTTCATCAAGGTATACGAAACTCTTGCAGCCCGGTGTACGGCCATTTGCATCACCGATACTCCCTACTTTTACGCCAAGCAGTTTGAGTTTTGCACTCATGTCCGCGCCTTCAAATGCACTTTCATGCCCTAGCAAGTGGTCAACAGCAACCTGTGCCATTTTGTAACCTGGTGCGACTAATCCAAAGAACTGTTCGTTCCAAGATGCACACTCTCCGATAGCATACACATCGTTATCGCTCGTCACACATTGGTCAGTAATAGTAATACCACCACGGCGGCCAGTTGCTAAGCCTGATTGATGAGCCAACTTGTCTTGTGGGCGAATACCGGTTGAAAATACGATGAAATCAACTTCAAGCTCGGAACCATCAGCAAACTTCATGGTATTACGTGCCGTTTCACCCTGCGCAACAATTTCTAATGTATTCTTACTGGTATGCACTTGCACGCCCAGCTTTTCAATTTTTTTACGAAGCTGTTCGCCACCTTCACGGTCTAGCTGCTCAGCCATTAATACTGGCGAAAACTCGATAACGTGTGTTTCAACACCCAGTGCTTTTAATGCGCCTGCCGCTTCTAGACCTAATAAACCACCGCCTACAACGACACCGCTTTTACTGCGTTTTGCCGTTGCTTCAATAGTTTTTAAATCTTCAATAGTACGGTAAACAAAGCAATCTTTACTTTCGTTACCTTTAATTGGTGGTACCCAAGGCGTTGAGCCCGTAGCCATAATCAATTTGTCGTATTTGATTTCACGGCCTGAGTTTGAATAAATGATTTTCTGAGAGCGGTTAATATTAATAGCACGTTCACCAATTAACACATTGATATTATACTTGTCGTAAAAACCTTCTTTTACCAGAGATAATTCATCAGCAGTGTGATGAGAAAAATAAGAAGATAGATGGACGCGATCGTAGGCTACGCGGGGTTCTTCACAAAATACAGTTATATCAAAATTTTCGATTTCAGCTTTTTCTACGAAGTCTTCTATGTAACGGTGACCAACCATACCGTTACCAATAATAACCAGTCTAACTTTGCTCATAAGTATTCCTATATATTTATTATATAGGCATTTTGAGGTATTACTTAGGTGATAAGTATGATTCAGATCAACTCTATTATCGAGTTAACGTGAACAAGATCAAAAGTGTGAACTAAAACGTAACTTTATAACGTCATATGGGATTTAATAACGAAAAGTTATATATAACGTCATTAATGTAATTAAAAAACAACATAACGACCAATACGAATACTCATAAATAAATAATTGTGAGTATTTTGTTATTTAATTACAAAAGTATCACATCGCTAATATAAATAGCTCTAAGCCCATCAACATCGACAAAATCAAGTTGTTCCGGTTTTAAGTATTCATCTGCATAAGATTGGTAGACACCTTTTGTTAGAAACAAATCAAACACATCATGATCAAGATGCTCATCTCTTACCATAAATGCCATTATTTTTAATGCTTGACTTAGCTTTTTGGCATCTTTATAGGGACGATCAGATGCTGTCAATGCTTCAAAAACATCTGCAACAGCAATCATTCGACCACCAATCGGGATCGCTTCCCTTTTTAATTTGAGAGGATAGCCTTCACCATTCATTTTTTCGTGATGACTACCTGCAATTAAAGGGACATTCTTTAAGTATTCAGGATACATAATCTGATCAAGCATTACATATGTTTGCACAATGTGGTCGTTAATGTGGTACCGTTCTTCCTCTGTTAACGTTCCAGTCTTAACGATGAGATTATGTATCTCACCACGGTTAAAGCGATGCGCAGGTTGTAGTATTTTAAAATCACGTTCACTGTGCTTATTTTGCTTTTCTTCCCATGCCCATAAATGTTCTAATTTGTCCGCTAACACATTTTCAATAACAGGTAGCTTATTCACCCCCCCCTGATTTTTTCGCTAATGCTTGTTGAGAGATGCCAATATCATCAGGTAATGTTCTTAACCAAGTACGTTTTGATATCTCGATTAAACGCTGCTGTTTTTCAGGTACTAAAAAATCACGACCAGGATTACAGCTTGCTATAAATGCAAACTCTTTATCTAATTCCGCTTTTAGTTCATAACAAACTTGCTGGGCTCGAAACTTATCCATCCCATTTGCTATCGACTGCCAATATGCAACATCAGCATCACGTTTTAATACTTCATAGCGCATTCGTATTTCATGAATTCGATCATAAATAGTTTCAAGTTTCGTTGCTTTGTCCATCACATAATCAGGCGTTGTTACTTTACCGCAGTCATGTAACCAAGCAGCAATTAATAACTCTTCCCAATTTTTTGAGGTTAACGAAAAATCAGCAAATATGTCAGTATCAGACTCAGCAGCTTCCGCTATCAACTTGGTAATTTCTGGTACACGTTGACAATGACCACCAGTGTAAGGGGATTTTTTATCTAATGCGGTCGCTGTCATCATCACAAAAGAATGGAATAATTCCTGTTGTTCCTGTTCTTTCTCTAAATGCTCTAACACTATTTCGTTGAACCCAATAAAGTTTCGAACCAAGCGAATTCTATCATAAACGGCTTTGTCTATTTGTCCTTTAAAACCAATAACTAAAACACCAACATTCTCTTCTTTACGATTCATTAAAGGAATAATAAAACCTGTTTTACAGGGCCCGCCAGAAAAAACAATTTGACCGTCTTGCTCTGACAATTTGTACACATGTTTATCTAGTACAGCTTTGTTATTAGCTGCAAAAGCCTGTAAATCAAACTCAGGGATATTTCCCGAACTTGCGTTAAGATTGAACTTTTGTCTATTTTTTCGGCTGTTGATAAATAGCTGACAACTACTTGCAAACAAAATAGATTCTGTCTGCACCACAATAGAAGCAGATAATTCCTCGGGCTTAGACGATCGTGCAACATCATAAAGATTATTAAAGAAATCAACTAACACACTTTCCATCAACAGCATGGTTTCATTAAGTTGATCAATTTCCACAATGTTTGATGGTTTATATTCCTTACGGCGATACTTAAATGTTTGGATATTAACCAAAGATTCATTTAAATATATAAGCGGCTTAGCGATGCGCCGAGTCGAAAAAACACTAATAATCAAAAAAATTAATGTTAAAAATAGCATATTCTGAATATTAAAGTTGGAGCTTAAATAAGCTGAAGTGGCCAAAAAATCTTTCTCTTTCAGTAAATTGACTACATAAATAACATGATCATCACCAATTCTTAATGGCGTGATTAACAATCGGGAGAGCTCGCCACGATCAGTCATTGGCTCAATGATTGTTTTAAAAGCCATCAAATGGTCCAACTTGGCTAATGCATTAGCCAAGTCAGGTTCACTTTCCGCTAAAGAATACGAGTGATCGGCATCACTAAATTTAAGGTTACTTGCAATTACATCTTGGGTCGATGTTAATAAAAATGTTTTGGCATGTTCAGAATATTCCATATCACTGGTGAGCCGCGATAAGGATTTATAGTCAAAGTCAGCAGCAACAACACTCGTACCGTCGTATGAACGACGCGAAAATGTGATACCTAAATGCTGGGAGGGGTAAAACTGATAAGGCTTAGAAATTAAAATACGACCATCAAATTTTGAGCCTTGAAACCAAGGTCTCTCTCTTGGGTCAAAACCACCATTATCATAATATTCCCAAGAAACAACTTGTAACTCTCGATTCAAAAATACACGGCGTTGCTGCCCGTTAACCTGATTAAAGTTAATATTAAATACAGCATTCGTAGGGAATAACTGTTCAGCACTCCGCATTTCGTCTGTTATTCGATAAATAAATACCGACTTGCCCGCTTGATTCGCCGCATATAATGAGGTGATATAAGGGTTCTTAATTAACGTTGTAGTTATAGGCGCCAGCCATGTTAAATCTTTGTCATTATTTTCAACCAAGTTAACGACTATCAACATATCAAGTGAAGTAAACGCGGGGATCGAAATAAGTTTAATTTGGCTTTGTAAATTGCTGGTATATTTCTTTACATACTCGTTTGTGCAATTCGCTTTTTCTGATTCCATATAGTTTATACAAGCCAGAATTGTCGTTAAACTAAATATACTAAAGAGTAAAATGAAAATGCCTGAGATATAAGTTCGGAAAGTGATGGGTTTCATATTATATACAATACTTTTATGAGCGCATTGTATCGTTAAATCAACCATCAACTAAGAAATACAAACGGTTAAAACTATATATGTAAAAGTTAACGAATTATTGTTCTATTTTTACACTAAGTGAATATCAAAAAAACACCTACTTTAATCAAGTGTTTAGCTTGTTAGATAGATAGTCCTTAATACATCCTCAACAACTTCATATGACTATCGATTGGGATCCTTCTTTTGAGATAATTCTTGCTATGAGATACCAATATCATCGAGTAAAACTAAAAACTAAGCTAAATTCCGAATCATTGATATATATCATCTCACTCATCTGTCCAGACAATTAATATTACTAATTGGTTAGTTTTTGGCTAAACTATATCAAAATATTAACTTATGTATAAGAAATAACACCTTATTACGAATGAAATAGATAAAGATGATTCAGATCGCGTTTTATGTGGTTGTAACTTTAAATAACACCGAACATTCATAATAATACCTATATATGAATACCCAGTTAAGTGGGTAAGCTTAATTCAAACGTGTAAATGAAATTTGACTTGAGCGATGAAAGCTACGACATATGACAAGGAAGATAACATGTTAAAAAAACGTTTTTTTAAAACAAAAGCCGAAGCCGATGTGACTTTTGAATTTGCCTGCGACGCCACTACAACATTGATTAGCAGTGATACTGTCGAATTGTTTGCTGATTTTAATAATTGGCAAGCAATTCCAATGAAATTCATAAAAAAAGACAACGTTTTCCGCACTAAGGTTCGTTTACCCGAAAACAGGCAGTTTCACTTTCGCTACTTAATTAATAATAACAAATGGCATAACGATCACAACGCCGATTTATATTTACCTAATACCTACGGTACAGAAAACAGCGTTGTATCAACGTTACGTACTCAATAGATAGCTAACAATACGTTTAATCCAGGATGGATCATGACTGACATTTCGACGATAGCAACAAAAATGCCAAACCTTGAAGAACGCTTCAGTCATCAAATAGATGAACTAAATCAAGGCAAACTCTATGACCCTTTTTCTTTTTTAGGTCCACACCAAATCACAAGCGATGAGTACGAACTTAAAGTTTTCATCCCCGGTGCGCAACAGGTATTTTATCAAGATAAAAACCACCAACGACGTTATCAACGTGTTGGTACTAGCGACCTGTTTGTTCTTAGCTTATCAAAAAAACAATACAATGCTAATTATCAACTCACCATCGCATATCCATTTTCGACCATAGACGAGCAAGACCCTTATAAATTTGCGTCAACCCTAGATCCAAAAGCCGTTTACTTATTCAACGAAGGTACGTTAGAGCAAGCCCAACGCCACTTAGGTGCACATTGGACTATCACCGGTAATATTGAAGGCGTTCGTTTTACGGTATGGGCACCAAATGCAAAATCAGTCAATTTGATAGGTAATTTTAACCATTGGAATCCAACACGTCATCCAATGCGTAAACACCTTGATGCGGGGATCTGGGAGATATTTATTGCCGATATTGCTGATTCTGATACCGACAATAATTACAAATTCAGTATCATTACCGAAAGTGGTGAGCGCTTAGAAAAAGCCGACCCATTTGCCTCATCAATGCAGTTACCACCACAAACAGCATCGTGTGTCCCCACTAAAGCCACCTCTGGCGTATGGCAGAAATCACCAGCAAAAGCATGGGCAGAACGTGCAGAGCGAAACGCGATTAATGCACCTATTAGTATCTATGAAGTGCATGCAGGTTCGTGGAAACGTGACGAAAACAATCAGTTTTTAAGTTATAAAGCCATGTCTGAACAGCTTGTACCTTATGTAAAAGAGCTTGGGTTTACGCATATCCAATTGATGCCAATCTGTGAGTTCCCGTTTGATGGTTCGTGGGGTTATCAGCCAGTTGGCTTGTTTGCTCCGACCAGTCGTTTCGGTAGTTTAGCTGACTTCCAATTTTTTGTTGATGCTTGTCACGCTGCCAACATCGGCTTACTCATTGATTGGGTACCAGGACATTTCCCTGCCGATGCCCATGGCTTAGCACAATTTGATGGCTCACATCTTTTTGAACATGCGGATAAACGTCAAGGCTTCCATCCCGATTGGCAAACCCATATCTTTAATTATGATCGCGCCGAAGTACAAAGCTTTTTAATTTCAAATGCGCTTGCTTGGTTTGATAACTTTGCCATTGATGGTCTACGTGTTGATGCTGTGGCATCTATGCTGTATCTCGATTACAGCCGTAAAGAAGCTGAATGGATCCCAAATCAGTATGGGGGCCGTGAAAACCTAGGTGCCATTGAATTATTAAAGCAAGTGAATCAACGTTGCTATAAAAATCATCCCGGTATCATGATGGTGGCCGAAGAATCCACAGCTTGGCCAGGTGTCACAGCGTTCACAGACCAAGGTGGTCTTGGATTTGGTTATAAATGGAACATGGGCTGGATGAACGACAGCTTAGAATACATGAGCTGCGACCCACTATATCGTCAACATCACCATCACGAAATGACCTTTTCATTAGCTTATGCATTCAGTGAAAACTTTATTTTACCGCTAAGCCATGACGAAGTTGTACACGGTAAAGGCTCACTGCTTAACAAGATGCCCGGAGATGATTGGCAAAAATTTGCTAATTTACGTGCCTATTACGGTTTCATGTGGGCACATCCAGGTAAGAAGCTACTGTTTATGGGCTGTGAGTTTGGCCAACGTGCGGAATGGAATCATAATCAATCACTCGACTGGCATTTACTTGAGCAAGCAGAACATCAAGGTATTCAAGCGCTCATAAAAGCCTTAAATAACAGTTACTGTCATCAACATGCCTTATTTGAGTTAGACACAGATCATCAAGGTTTTGATTGGATCGACGCAAGCAATGCCGAGCAGTCCGTATTTAGTTTTTTACGTTATAACAAAGCAAAAGATGAACATGTGGTCGTGGTATCGAATATGACACCTTCATGCCACTCAACCTACCGCATTGGTGTACCGAGTATCGGTGAATATGAGGTTATCGTTAATACCGATGATACTCAGTTTGGCGGTAGCGGTTTTGCAAGCCAAGCGAGTTACACACCCGAATATGTTGAATGGCAAGGATTTACACAAAGTATTTATATAGCGCTACCACCGCTATCAACAGTGTACTTAGCACCCAAAACGAATAGCAAAAAATAACCACAGTAATAAAAAATAGTTAGCCAAAATGTCATAATAAAGGAAGTAATATGTCATTAAAAAAGCATAAATCTAAAACAAACAAAGTTTGTACGTTAGAGACAAATAATGGGCCAGTGGTGAATGTCAAAACTTTGCCTGAAGATTTAAAACGTCATTTCCATTATACCCTTGGTCGTGATGAAGTCGGTGAATCACCACAATATCTATACCATGCTTTGGCATTAACAATCCGTGACCGCTTACTGGAAAAATCACGCGCGACAAAAAAACGACAGCAAACGCAACCGACACGTCGTGCGGCTTATATCTCATTAGAATTCTTAATGGGTCGCGCATTAGGTAACGCGGTACTAAACCTTGATTTAGAAGACAGTGTTCGTAAAGGTCTAAACCATTATAGCTGTGAATTAGAATCCATTGCAGATTCAGAACACGATGCAGGTTTAGGCAATGGTGGCCTAGGTCGATTAGCCGCTTGTTTCCTCGATAGTTGTGCAAGTTTAGCACTACCCGTAACAGGCTACGGTATCCGTTATGAATACGGTATGTTTAATCAAAGCATCGAAAATGGTCACCAAGTCGAACATCCTGATAACTGGCTACGTGATGGTCATCCTTGGGAAATCCCCGCGCCAGAGCATAACCGCCGTATTAAATTCTTTGGCCATGTCGAAACCTATCAAGACAAAAAGGGTCACACGCACCATCAATGGATTGGTACCGAAGATGTACTCGCTGTGCCTTATGATGTGCCCGTTCCTGGTTATCAAAACGGTATCGTTAATACGCTACGCCTTTGGAAATCAGCCGCAACAGATGAATTTGATCTAGGTGAATTCAACGCTGGTAGCTACACCGAAGCGGTTGCACGTAAAAATTTAGCTGAACAAATTACCATGGTGCTGTATCCAAACGACGCCAGTGAAAACGGTAAAGAGCTACGTTTACGTCAGCAATACTTTCTTACATCTGCTAGCTTACAAGACATCCTTGCAGAATGGGTAAAAGTACACGGCAGTGATTTTACTGATTTTGCTAAATACCACGTATTCCAACTTAACGATACGCACCCAAGTGTGGCAGTTGCAGAACTCATGCGCCTACTCCTGGATGAGCATGATTTAGATTGGGATCTCGCGTGGCAGATCACAACGTCTACAATGGCGTACACCAACCATACCCTGTTGCCAGAAGCATTAGAAAAATGGTCTGTACATTTATTCGCACACCTATTACCTCGCCTGCTTGAGATCATTTATGAAATCAATGCACGCTTCTTAACTGAAGTCGCTTGTCAGTGGCCTGGTGATACAGACAAACAACGCGCGTTATCAATTATTGAAGAAGGTGATGATCCACAAGTCCGCATGGCTTACCTTGCAATTGTTGGTAGCTTCTCGGTAAACGGTGTTGCTGCATTGCATACCCAGTTATTGAGTGAAGGTTTATTCAATGATTTTTATCAGCTTTCTCCAAACAAATTCAATAACAAAACAAACGGTGTAACACCACGTCGTTGGTTAGCGCATTGTAATCCAAAACTAAGCGAACTGATTAGCGACAAGATTGGCAATGACTGGACCCGTGACCTAAGCGAAATCAGTAAACTGCGTCGTTATTATGACAACACCAAGTTCCATGCAAAATGGCAAGACGTTAAACAGCACAACAAACAACAACTCGCCAATTTAGTCAAAGAAGCCTGTGGTGTTGAATTCGATACCAACATGATGTTTGACGTGCAAGTAAAACGTATGCACGAATATAAACGCCAGTTACTTAATATCCTGCATGTTATCCACCTTTACGACCGCATTCGTCGCGGTGATACCGACGGCATGACACCGCGCTGTGTATTAATTGGTGGTAAAGCAGCGCCGGGTTATTTCATTGCTAAGTTAACGATCAAATTAATCAATAACGTTGCCGCAACGATCAATGCCGACCCCGTAGCACAACCTTGGCTACGGGTTGCATTTTTACCAAATTACAACGTAACCGCGATGGAAACTATCTGCGCAGCAACCGATTTGTCAGAGCAGATCTCAACGGCAGGTAAAGAAGCGTCTGGCACAGGGAACATGAAATTCATGATGAATGGTGCGGCAACAATCGGTACGTTAGACGGTGCAAATATCGAAATCCGAGATGCTGTTGGTGCAGATAACTTCTTCTTATTTGGCGCTCGTAGTGAACAAGTAGCAGATATCCGCGCGAACTATAACCCAACGCATATCATTGCCAATGATGACAAACTCAACAATGTCATGACATTACTCAACAGTGGTCATTTCAACTTATTTGAAAATGGTTTATTCCAACCATTAATCGACTCAATTTTAAATCCGCATGATCAGTGGTTAGTTGCCCATGATTTTGCAAGCTACTGTAACGCACAACAATCAGCCGCCCTCGCCTATCAAGATAAAGAAGCATGGACACGATTAAGCATTCTAAACACAGCCGCAAGTGGCGTATTTTCAAGTGACCGAACAATTAATGAATACAATCAAGACATTTGGAAGCTAACACAGCTGAACGCTTGATGCTCTTATTTACAAAACGTATTTAAACCGAATTTCGACAAAAGCTTATGGAGAAGTAATATGTCAAAAGGTACACATCGCTATATCAGTAACTTAACTAAAGATACTTATGCCCTGATACTTGCAGGCGGCAGAGGTAGCCGTTTGCATGAATTAACTGATTGGCGAGCAAAACCTGCTGTATTTTTCGGTGGTAAATTCCGCATTATCGATTTCCCATTATCTAATTGCATTAACTCTGGGATCCGTCGTGTTGGTATCGCTACTCAATACAAATCACACTCATTAATCCGCCACGTAAACCGTGGCTGGGGACATTTCAAGAAAGAATTGTCTGAGTCTGTAGAGATCTTACCGGCATCACAACGTTACGGAAACGATTGGTATTCAGGAACTGCAGACGCAGTATTCCAAAACATCGATATTATTCGTGCAGAAATGCCAAAATACGTCATGATATTGTCTGGTGACCACGTATATCGTATGGATTACGGTGATCTAATTGCTAAGCATGTAGAAAATGGGGCTGACATGACGGTATGCTGTATTGAAGTCGCGACAGAAGAAGCGGCTGGCCAGTTTGGTGTAATGACAGTAGACGAAGATAACCGCGTTAAGCGTTTCGACGAAAAGCCAACTCAACCAAATGAGATACCAGGTAAACCAGGCCAATGTTTAGCATCAATGGGCAACTATGTATTTAATACTGAATTCTTATTTGATCAATTAGAAAAAGATGCGACGCGTTCAACATCTGATCGTGATTTTGGCAATGACATCATTCCTGCAATTATTGAAGATCATCAAGTATTTGCATTCCCATTCAGCGATCCGGATAGTGACCAACAGCCGTACTGGCGTGATGTAGGTACGCTTGACTCATTCTGGGAAGCAAATATGGAACTGGTGACACCTGAGCCACAACTTAATCTTTATGATTCAAGCTGGCCTATTTGGACATACCAAGAACAACTCCCACCAGCTAAATTTGTGTTTGATAACGATGTGCGCCGTGGTATGGCTGTTGATTCAACTGTTTCTGGTGGTTGTATTATTTCTGGTTCATCAATCCGTAAATCTCTGCTATTTTCAAATGTACATGTGCACTCATACTCAACAATTGAAGAATCGGTCATATTACCGGGTGCCGATATAGGTGAACATTGTAAATTGCGTCGTACTATCATCGACAGTAAATGTGTATTACCAGCCGGATTAATCGTAGGCCACGATAAAGAACAAGACTTAGCAAACGGTTTCCGCGTATCCGCAAAAGGAATTACCTTGGTAACATCGGATATGCTTAAAAGAATGGCAGAAAAAGACGCAAAATCAGCACTAGAAAAAGCAGCTAAGCAAACTGCAGAACTCGTTTAATCAATAACTGAAAATCAATGTTCTATAAGTAATAAGTCACTTAACTAAGTGACTTATTACTATTTTTGTTTTATAACAATAAGTCACTTTAATTCCACGATTATATTTCAATAAGACAACTTTAATATTCTGCTTTTAAGGACAATTTATTCATGCACGTTTTAATGATAGCCGCCGAAAATGATGCGATACCAGGTGCTAAAGTTGGTGGCGTTGCTGACGTCGTTCGGGATTTACCAAAAGCTTTACCTAACCATGATGTAAGCGTTGATGTTGTGATACCTGATTATGGTCATTACGCACAAAAGTTTGAGTCACGCCAACTTGCAAGTGTAAAAGTTGAGTTTGCAGCACAAATCGAAACCGTTACTCTATTCGAACTGTTCTTACCGGAAACACCCAATAAAGTACGTCAATTTGTACTGCAACATCCTCTATTTGGTCAAGGTGGGCATGTTTATAGCCATGACGAAGGCAACCGCCCTTTTGCTACTGACGCAACAAAATATGCTTTGTTTAATCTTGCTGTGTGCCAACTTCTTATCGAGTCGAAATTCACCCTACCTGATGTATTACACTTACACGACTGGCACAGTGCAACAATCGCCGTATTAAACCAATACGCACCGCAATATAAAGAACTTGCTAATATCCACTCGGTTTACACCGTGCATAATATTGCCTTGCAAGGTATCCGTCCGATTGCAGGCGATGAATCAAGTTTACGACATTGGTTTCCAACACTTAATTTTGATAAAAATGCCATTTGCGATCCGCGGTATAAGCATTGTTATAACCCAATGCGTGCTGGTATCAATCTGTGTAACAAAGTCCATGTGGTATCACCGGCTTATGCGGAAGAAGTATTACACGCCAGTGATGCTAGCAATGGTTTCTTTGGTGGCGAAGGACTAGAACAAGATCTAGCAAACGCAAAACAGCAAAATCGTTTAGTCGGGATTTTAAATGGCTGTGAATATACAGACACAGTCAGTAAAAAACGTGCTAAACCATCTGTACTAAGTACTTTTTTAGCCCCTGCACAGCAACAAGTTAAGCGCTGGTTAGCGCAGTCTGAACATTTAAAAACGGTACATTACCTTGCGAATGAACAGATCAACAGTTGGAATATCCAAGCACCTTTCACTGATTTTTTAGTGACCAGCATTGGTCGTTTAACTGATCAAAAAGCACTGTTATTACGTCAGCCTTATCAAGGTAAAACAGTATTGTCTGTGTTACTTGATGATCTTGCACGCGTGAACGGCCGCATGATAATTCTAGGTTCTGGCGATACTCGCATTGAATTTGAATTCATGCAGTTAATGGCAAGTCACGATAATTTCTTATTCTTAAACGGTTATGGCCAAGCATTGTCCGATCAAATGTATCTACATGGTGATCTGTTCTTAATGCCAAGTTCATTTGAACCTTGTGGTATCAGCCAAATGTTAGCCATGCGAGCTGGTCAGCCTTGTCTCGTCCATGCTGTGGGCGGTTTAAAAGATACTGTTCAGCATCTAGAAAATGGCTTCAGTTTTAACGGTTCATCACTGCAAGAACAAAGTAATAACTTGATTAATGCCTTTAACGACGCAATCAAACTGCACGCTAGCAAACCTAAAACATGGGCAAAGATTACAGACAACGCGAAATCAACCCGTTTCAGCTGGCAAGAAAGTACAAAGCAATATCTAGAACTCCTCTATACACACGAATAGAGTGGCTAGTTTCAGGCTCATACAATGATAAATATCTAAACCACCCTGCTTTGCTCGGTGGTTTTTTTCGATTAAAAATCAATACCTCACTGAGTATCATCTCAATCTTAGTCAATTGAAACACCCAAATAAGATCTTAACTTAATTCATAACACTAAAAATAAGATATAACCCATTCTATCTCGATCTATCTCTATCAATAACTAGTACTAATTGACATAAACACAATAATTTTGATAATGATAACTATTTTCATTTGGGCGTAAGATATTATGAATATGTTCTAGGAGAAGAACTTAAATTTGTCATTACAACAAAGGATTAACAATGATTAAAAAATTATCGCTATTGTGTATTTCGGGTTTTATCGCAACATCTGCACAGGCTGGTGTAGACATTCAGTGTCATAATACAGTGGAAAACCTACCGGTATCATTCAGCATCAACAGTTCTACGGCTGGATATGAATTAACTGCAACCAATGCATTAGCGACCCCTACACATTCATCTTATACGACAAGCTCTCACGTCTCAGGTATTCATCAAGCAACAATAAGACTATTTAGCGGCACAAATAATGCTGATGTTGAATTTTCTCTTTATTACCCGTCAGTTCATGAGAAAATAAAGTCTCGTCATGAAGGTACTGATGAATATGAATATGAAGTTGCTTCGCTATTTAATAACTTTACCGTGACACCTCAAAATCCAGAGAAAGTTCACGAAGTACCCGCGAGAACTTATGACACAACTCATTATAAAGTAAAAGGCTATAATCTAGCATCAGCTAGATATTGGGATGGTAGTCAAGGTCATTCTTATTACGGCTGCCATATTGTAAATAGCCCAGTGACACCTCACACTACAAAAAGTTAATTAACCAAATTTAACTTAAAAATTAAAACCGTTAAATAATACGTCCGAACACGACCAATCAAGGACGTATTATTTATAACAAAACATGTGCTCACCATGAACAATATCGCCAAGCGGAACGAATCCACTCGTTCACGTTTAGGCAACTTACATACCTTTATTCGTATAAAAACTTCTCGCTAGGATCTTGAGTACTGTACTCAATTAACTCCCACTCAAATCCAAAATTATCAAAGAAATACAATCTTTTGCGGTGCTTTTCTATCGGTGTATCAATACTTCGTTTGTATCCATGCTTCACTAAATCACTTTCGACTTTCAAAAGGTCATCAACAACAATGGCTATATGATTAACACCGTAGTTCTTATATGTTTTTCGTGGACTATCAGGTTCTGAACCTAAGTGTGGTTCCTGAAGGGCGAAATAATATTCATCATTACCAATATGAGTCCAACGATAACTAGAAGGTGGTTTTACATCCTTTCTTACTTTGAAATCAGGCGCGACTATTTGAATAAACTTTATCGCCTCATCTATATTTGGAACCGTGATATTTAAATGTTCAATTCTCGTCATGAATTACTCCCATTGATATATCGCCCGTCAAATGACAAGTAGTCATATTGCAGGCGCTTTTTATATTTATTTTGCTAAGTCTTTCTTGATCTGTTTAACGCTTTTACCACCAACAGCAATATTTTCATCTGGCTGTTCTCGAATTGAAACAAGAAATAACTCTTTTGGTATACCTGTAATTTCGACGGATACATCTGTTAACTTTTCTATCAACTTCTCTTTTACATCGTCAGTTAGTTGACCTGATTCAAATGCGATAAATGGCATAATTTCTTCCTTAAAATATCCGTAATACGGATTATGACAACACATAACGCCGTTTTTTATCCTGATTAACTTTCTTGTGAGGCGCGTTTATCTACGCGCCATGGCGGATTGAGCCTATTTTCACCAGCCCAATACAGTTTAATTTTATTGTCAGATGGATCGTGCAATATTACTTCTCGCCACAGGTAATTTTCATCTGTAGGCTCTTGCTCAGATTAAGCCATCGTTTATATATCATTTTTTATAGATGCCATTTTTACGCCTGCAAAAATAAGCATCATTCCAGCAGACCGATTAATAAATTTAACCATTGCTGGTTTTATGCCAACGCGGGTTGATTTGAATCCCAAATATCCATAAAAAGAGTAGCAACAAAGATCTAAAATAAGCGTAATTAAACACAGTAATGCTAACTGAGGCAGAATTGGATTAGATATGTCGATGAACTGGGGTAGCAACGCCGAAAAATACAAAAGAGCCTTAGGGTTAGATAACTCTAAAACAAACCCTTTTAAAAACGCTTTGTATCCACTGCCTTTTGTATTACTAGATGCATTTATACTGAAAGGTCCCGCATTACTGAAAATAGCGGTGAAACCAAGATATAGAAGGTATGCAACGCCCACCCATTTTATTATGGAAAAAAGAGTATGTGAGGCAATTAAAAGCGCCGCAATTCCGGTTGCAGACAAAACGAAAAATACGACGTTTGCAATCGCGATACCTAAAATGACTAAAAAAGATCTCTTGAACCCATTAGATGCAGATTCAGCTGTTACTGCAATTGCCGCAGGTCCAGGCGAAAGTACAACCACAAATGTAGTTACGAGAAAAAGCATTAGTGTTTCAAATGGTATCATCAGGTCTTCCTTGAATAGATGTAAATAATCGTGGTAGAGCGACCCATTACTGGGCCGACCCCACACAGATCCGGACATGCGGAACTACCGCATCCGGCTCTTCAGTTATATATTCGCTCGTGTAAAACACGGCCCTAGTACCAATCGATTAGCACAAAACGCTTGCTGACCTTTGGACTTTCAATCTGGAAATACTCTAACATCTTCCTGAAATTACTCCAGTTATAACTTCGTCGACCACTGCGTCTGTTCAACCATTTATACAGACTATGCAAAACGTAGTCGTACATACCTGATAAACTTCTGCTGTTGTCGGGTAAACCAAAGTAATTTCTAAACCCTATTAGTTTGCGCCTTAACTGTGGCAGCCAGAGCTTCAACTTATATGAGCGCTTGGCTTTGATCCATTGGTAATACTCACTCAACGTTGCCTTTTGCTTCTTAGCACCAGTTCGCCGCCTGAGTCGAGCCTTACCATTTGAATCTGTCCCCCAGTAAAATTCAAACCCTAGAAATACAAAATGACGTTTTCAGCCAACATGAAATCGGCTGAACCGCATTAGTGATGTTTTATCTTCTGCGACGTCTAAGTTGAACTTCTTTAATCGTTTCGGTAATACTTTATAAAAGCGCTCTGCGTCATTCGCAAATTGAAATGCACAGACAAAATCATCTGCATAGCGGATCATCATTGCTCCGCCACGCATTGTCGGCTTTACTTTCTTTTCGAACCAGAGATCTAGTGCGTAATGCAGATAAATATTAGCCAACACAGGGCTGATAATGCCGCCTTGTGGACTGCCACTCGTTGGTTTGGTGAAGACGCCATCGGGTGATTTTATCCGTGCTTTTAACCACTGGTTAATTAAGTTAAGTATTGCCTTATCATCGATGCGTTGTTTAAGCATTTCCATCAGCCATTCATGGTCAAGGTTATCGAAGAAACCTTTAATATCAGCCTCGACGATATAACCATAGCCTTTGAATTGCAGATTTAGTGTCAAACTGTGCACAGCTTGGTGGGCACTTTTATTCGGTCGATAACCATAACTGTTACGCAAAAAGTCTTGCTCCCAAATGCTTTGCAGGATCTGGCTAACACTTTGTTGCACGAGCTTGTCGTCAACGGTGGGTAGACCTAAAGGTCGTAACTTACCGTTCGATTTAGGGATGAAGATGCGCTTAATATCATTAACTCGGTAACATTTCTGCTTGAGTTGCTGACCTAAACGATCAATATTTTCAGTGAGCTGAACCTTGTATTTAGGCATGGTAATGCCATCAATACCAGGTTTAGCGTGTTTATTGAGTTGCCCCCAGCTTTGATACAGGCTGTCAGTATTTAGTAATCCATATAAATTCTGAAACCTGTGCTTGGGGTGGGTTTGTGCTTTAAATGCGATGGTATTAAGTGTTGTTGTCATCGTGATCCCAGCCCTACTTTGTCCGGACTATGTGTCTGCTCAATACAGAATATAACTGTCAGCTCCTTCGCCATGTACAAGGCTTTCCCCAGCTCCGACTACTATGGGCTGATCTGACTTCCAGAGGGCCATCGTTCGTCTTGCTTTTGGCTAGACTTCCCTACCACTATCCTTGTGGAGCACCTTTGGATCTCTCAAGTTCTCAATACATCTCTTTATACATGCCACGACTTGATAACCCCGCTGACTCGCCACAACCTTACCAACACGGCTGCTTTGCATGGACTTCGATGGCGTTACAAACCTCGTCAGTCAGACCTAATATTTATCGGAGCGATACCAGTACTTCAGGATCACGACAACCCCTATGGCCTATATAATTCTCTGTGTACGCTTCACCAATTTTGTTCGCTTGATTGTGATCGCTCACTGAAAAGCATCGGCTAATCTCAAACTCCGCCAAAGGCGCAACACTCGATACAGGTGGTTGGTTAAACCTTGCCTGACAGGGACTTGCACCCTGCAAGATGCATCAAGCTTCGCTTGACGCACTAACGCTGTATTAAGCGGACTACAATTGTTAGTTACAATGTGTAACACACGGAACATAACCAACTTTTAGTTCCGTTTAAATACTTTTTTAGCAGTTATAACATATAAGAATAGGTGTCGGCTGCGTGATTGCTGGTGCTCAGCATCATCGTAATTTCTGACACAGACTCTCCGTCAATACGATAACAATCAGACATTTCACCAATGACTTTGAAACCACATTTCAAATATAAGTGCTTAGCAGGAAGATTGTTTGAAAGGACGTTTAAATCTAGCCAATCAATACCGTTAGTCTCCTGACAAAACTGGATGACTGATTCTATTAGTTTGATGCCTAAACCTTGTTTTCTTACGCGACGATCTATACCCATACCTAACAACACACGGTGAAAACTATATTCTCCGCTATGATGGCGCAAATCAATGTGACCAAGAATATGTCCGCTAGCGTCTTTGACCAACCAAAGCTTTCGCCAACCAGGTTGACCAACTCTAGATTCAAAACCATCTCGAAACTTAGACTGAAGTTGTTCTGAAACTTGGCAGTGTTCCTTGGCAATAGGTTGAAAAAGCGGAGAGTCGTTGGAAGCATTATCTAAAAGCTGCATACCTAAATATTCAAAGAAAAATTCGAAGTCCGCTAACCTTGCTTCTACTATTTCCACGTATTCTCCTGATTGCGCATAACAGCACGTTAACTTAATTATCATAAATAGTAACAATTTTATCATTAATTACAAATAGATAATGGAAAATAATGGTTATAAATCAAATAATACCGAGGACAAGTTGGAGTTGTATTTCTATAAACGATGTCAAAGCCACCTAACATTATTAGGTGGCTTTTAACCATTATTTAACCCTAGCTATAGAGAGCGTAAAAAGGCAATCAAAGCTTGTCTATCAGCCGTTGATAGGTTTTGGTAATTTTCATTAGATAATTGACCCTCACCGCCATGCCATAGAATCGCTTCTTCAATAGTCCTTGCACGACCATCATGTAGATAGCTTGCATCTGGTGAACAAACTTCATCGCCCCGCTTATTGCGGTCGACATCAATCACACCGCCTGTAACACAAGCTGAAAGACCTAGCCCCCAAAGTGGCGCAGTCCGCCATTCTGATCCTGTAGCTTGACCCTCACCTAAGTTATCAGCCAAGCCAGTCCCCATATCATGAAGTAACAGATCCGTATAAGGATGAATAGTTTGGTCTCTAAGTTCTGCAAATGGTGCATATGAACTTGTTTTCATCGTATCTCGATGGCAGCTTTCACAACCAATAGCATTGAACTTTTGCTTACCAACGATGACCTGTTGTTGCTCAATATCACGCTGAGGTCTGACACCTAACAAAGCAATGTATTTAACTAAATTGTCAAGATGCTCATCAGAAAGCTCAGCGCCTTGATTATTATTACAATTTGTTTGTTCTGAGCCACAATCAGGCCTCGGTAGCACACTCGTCATCACACCCATATCAGTATTTAAAGCACCCGCAATTTGATGCTTCAAACTAGACGATCCAGCTTTATAACCAAACCGACCTAGACGAGTTTCACCAGTGACGGGATCAGTTACCTTTTGAGCTCGACCTGAAATACCATCTTGATTTGTATCTTGAGGATCTTCACGTTGTAAAATAACATCTTCACTAACCGCTTCGAGTAAGCCTAAGCCTACAAGTTGGGGGGCAAGTCGTGCAGAAAATTTGGCTGGTTTATTTTTAGAAAACGCATAATTTGGTGAACGTAAACCATTAGATTCACTCCAAGTACCAAGCGTAACCGAGCCTTCACCATTTTGTTCCGCAATGCCAACATTATTTGGTTGCAGTACAGAACCAATAAGTGGATGTGAATTACCCTCACTATCAGCAACCTTAAACACCCACTTATCTAATGTTTCGCCAATTTCAGCAACAGGTGCGCGACCATTTCTGGCATGGCAAGAAGAACACGAGTTATTAACGTAATGTGTCCCAGCTATATTTTTAAGCGCATCAAAACACCATTTTTTACTGACTCATCATGCATCCCTGTAATCATATCAGTATGATGAACACGACGGCCTAAAACAAAAGGTTGGCCATTAACGCTAGATAGATTTGTCGCCATCTGCATAAAGTGATTATCTGGTTCGGCAGTGTATTGATAAGGTAGCGTTGTTTTACCACCTAACCAAGCAGACTCATTAATAGGTTTAGAATTTTCACGTTCAGAAGACTGGTCAAGAAAGTCGCCCACAGTTTTCCAAGGAACCATACCGCCTGCACCAACTTGATAGAGGTAAGTTGTGCCGTAATAGTTATCACGACCTTCTGGGGCATTATCAAGAAATTGACTAACTTCAATCTCCATATACTGACCGACCGCTAAATTACGTCGAGTACCATCAAGTGCAACGTATTCATCAATAGTAAGTCGATATTTATATTGGTTTCCATCATTACTTACCAACTCCAAATTATCATCGAAACTACCTTTCGCTATTTCTTGAACATGATTCTCATAATTACCATGATATTCGGCTACAGTGCCAATTCCTCTATACCAAGCCCTAAACTCTTTAACGCCCAGTTTCCACTCTGTAACAAAAGTAATTTCAATATCACTACCGCCTTTAGCGACAGTATCAACAAATTTAAAACGAGCCGTTCTGTGGGTCCAATAATGTGAAAGGTAATGATCGTATGCTTGGAAATGATCTTCTTTTGCGTGACGGTCACGACCACGGTCTGCAAAACGGGTTATCACAGCATTATTCGTCTCTGAAATAACACTTGGTTCCAATACTGTGTCAGCATTAAATAAAGGCGTGATATCAGCTTCATTGATAGGACAACCGAACTCATTGACTGGAATACCCATTGGCGTATTTCCACACTGATCTATTGCATCGTTAATACCATCACCATCAGAGTCAATTTCAGGCTCGACTTCACAACCGACCTCATTAACAACGACATCTGGTCTAGTATTAGGGCACAAATCAATACTATCAATTACGCCATCGCCGTCAGTATCATTTACAGAACTAGATTCAAGTGTATAAGTTTTACTTTCAGTGTCAGTTGCAGACTTTCCAGTCCAGTAGGTAAAGCTATAAACTATCGAATCACCAATAGACAGGTTATTTAACTGAAAGTGATTACCATTTCCAGATTCAAGCATGCGAATATTTCACTGCCCTCCTCCGTTGACCTTGAAATGAACGTCAGCCCAAGCATTGTTATTCACATAAAAATGAACTGTATCTGAGCCAACCTGTTCGATCCCTGTCATTTCAGTTGCCAATTCGCAACCATTTGTATCAACAGCCTGACCACTTTGAGTATTTGGACACTGGTCTAAACTATCAACCACACCATCGTTGTCACTATCAAGTTCACAACCAACGTCATTAACAGTAGTTCCTTGACGAGTTGCCGAGCATTGATCAATGCTATCAACTACACCATCATTGTCCGTATCTTTAGCTTGTTCAGATTGGAGTGTATAATTTTGAACGGAAGTAACAATCGCAAATCCTTCACTTCCCCAATAAGTAAATCGATAGTTAACTGAATCCCCGCTAGATAAGTTGTTTAGCTGGAACCTATTGCCATTCTTAGATAACGTCATACGGATATTTCTTTGATTTCCGCCGTTAACCTTATAGTGGACATCTGCCCAGTCATTACTATCAAGGTGGAATTCAACCGCATCGTCGTTAATCAGTGTGATCCCAGACACTTCACCAACGGCTCTCACTTGGTTTACATTTAAAATTAAAAGACCCATAATCATCAATAATTGAACAGTCATTCTATTCATTTTTATTATATTATTTTTTATCATTGCTCACACTCAGCATAAAAAGTGGAATTCAGTTATTCATTGCTAATAACTAAATGTATTTAAAATATCTAAACCGCTTATTACATAACGATTTAACTGACATTAGTTAACGCCGCTTACACTAGCTAACATTAACTGACACTAACTGACACTGGTGCGTTTTTAAAATTCACTTTATTTTTAATAACATTCTTTAAATCTCATTTATTTTCATCCAAATTTCTGCACATATTCCGACTTAAACGCTGCTATTTTATTGTTATATAATAATATTTGAGTACGAACACAGCCCAAGTACGTCAATAAATAAAAATAAGGAATTGTGAAGTCAACAATCACAATATAAATACTGAATAACGGTATATTTCAAAGAGAAAACCAAGCCTACTGAAACCTTTAAAGTTGGTAGCATCACAAGATCGATCAACGAATGATCAGCGATGATCACATAACGATCACCCTGCGCCCTAGCCTATTGCATGATGGTCTACTCGTTACTATGCTAGTTATCAATAGCATAAATTAACGAACAATAGGATTAAACATGACTAATATTAAAAGCTTATTTGATCAACTCACTTCAGATTTAGAACGATTAAAAAAACTGTTAGCAAATACGCAGCCAGTACAGGCATTAGTCAGTCGGATCCCTGCAGTACTAAAAGGCCAAGAACAAGCTGTAATAAACGAAATCATTCCCGAGTTAACGACTGATATGTTGGCAATGAAGTTAGCCGCAGAAGCCTTTAAAGACATTCACATTAAACACCCATTTTCGCAAAAATCAGCTCGCCGTTATGTCGGTATTATTCATTTACATCCCGATCACGAAAATACAGAAAAAATCGTTACACAGATTAATGCAATCAATACGATAAAAGCGAAAATAGAGCATGCAGTTGTCAGCGAGAATGACTCTCGCCAAGCACGGTTCAGCGCGATACACGATAATTGCCCAAGAGTGATGACTGTACACTTATATCGAAAGATACATTGTGTAGACGAGGAGTTAGTTAAATCAGTGCGTTTTAGTTGGCAGCGTAAAGATTCATTACACCAACCAGATAAGGTAAAGTTATTAGCACAAATTACGATTGAACAAGAAAGAGCGACACCAGATAACCAATTAGCACTCATGCAGCTATATCAAAAAATAGCCACGACACCAGAGCATGCATTACGTATTCGTCGGCCTGTAAAAGTACAACCCGCAGCAAATATTGTAAAAGTAACGGGATTAAAAACAGTCACAGCACCATTACCGATCATTGTTGTGCAGAAAGAACCACTAGAAGCAAACGAAGTCGCAGATTTTGTTGCATCACAGGTGCGAAAACAACGTTCGGATAAGCGTAAAAATACAGTGTTGGGTACACTGACGGGACATACTATTGAGAAAATAACCGCGGTATAATAACTCTGATGATTAGAACCAAGGACGGTTTTCTAATACATATTCTTGTTCAAATTCAACATCTGATTTAAACAAATAGATAACAAACTCAACCAAAGCAATAATCGCAATAACCATCGAAGGTAAAGCTAAAAACACATACCCAAATACAAACAATACCAACATGCAAATACCTTGCTTGTGGTATCCTAAATAAAATTTATGAAAGCCTAATACACCAAAGAAAAAAGCCAATAATACAGCGCCCATTTTCTTTGATTTCCCCATTGTAGTCATTCTTGCTGAAACAAGTTTACCGGAGTTTAAAGTGAAATTAACTTTCCTGTTAACCTGGGGAGGTCGTGGGCTCACCCACTGATCCATATTAAATCGATAACGACATCCATCCTCACCAGAAATAACGCCGTTCTTACTTCTGATATCAAACTCAAGGACCGATCCCTTCATAACTAACTCCATCTATAAATATAAGTAATTAAATTATCACACAATTATCAACAACGACACCGTAATGACATACAGTTACATGACGAAACGCAATCAACAAATAACGATGAAAATATTAGTGCCAAACAATAATTAACATTTTTATATGCATGATTGTAAATCCATTATATTTATTGAAAGCAAAGCAAACAACAATTTATATTATATTACTAATATGTATATTAAATTACAGAATTAACATTTCTGGTTAATTATCACTCGAACTTATTAAAATAAAATTTAAATCATCAACACGATTGCTATTAACTTGCTGATAAATTGAATGCATTTATACTTATTTTAATCTTAATATCGCATTCTATTAATATTTGGGTATACTAAATAAATCGGCACAACATAACACGGAACGAATGTATGAAAGTAAGAGATATAATGGCACACAATATTATTTGTATTAGCCATAAAGCCAGTTTAAAAGATGCACATGAACTCATGCAAACCCGTGGTGTGCGCCATTTACCCGTTATCTCTGAAGACGATGGCACACTCGTTGGTATTCTGACTCATAAAAAAATGATCAGCACTGTTATTTCAATGATAAACAAATACGGTACTGACATACTAGCAAGAAAAGAACGTGGTCAATTAATCGAAGATTTAATGGAATCAGACTTTCAGAAGCTAACCGAAGATGAACCGCTTAAAATTGTTGTTGAATACTTTATTGGTAATAAACTCGGTTGTCTTCCAGTCATTGATAATCAGAACAAAGTAATTGGTATTGTAACCTCATCTGACTTTGTAAAATTATGCGCGAAGTTACTAAATGAATAATTACACTGTTTATTTATCTGCAGTAAGCCATAAGGCTGGTAGTTCCTTTACCAGCCATTGTTCAATACTGTTATGAAACAGTTTTACGACAATAAGCCGCCGAAATTGTGGCGCCTGTAAGCGCAATCATAGATGAAAGCAACATCATAATAACGACCGGCTGAATGGATCCCAGACTAATAAAGGCAGATAATGCACTCACGGTCCCACCGATTGTATACTGAGTTGCCCCTAAAACTGCAGAAGCAGACCCTGCATTATGCCCAAAACGCTTCATAAAGCATGCACTCGAATTTGAAATAACCGCACCATTTGCCGAAATAGCAATAACAAAGCCGGCGACAACCACATATAAAGCATCAGGCACAATCACAGATGCAGTCACTAATATTATGCCACCCAACACTTGCAAGCTTAGAAACCCTTTTAATAGAACCTCGGGTTCAAACCGCGCTAATAAAAATGTATTCGCGCGGTTAACAACAACCAGACCACAGATATTTGCAAAGAATAGCATTGAAAACTGTTTTGGCGTTTGACCAAACACTTCCATATACATCATCGACGCATTCGTTAAAAATATCATCATCACTGAATAGGCGAACGCCTGTGCGACCATAAAACCTAATGCACGTTTTTCACTGAATACCGACAATAACCCAAACTTTTTCTGTATATCTGAAGACTCTGATTTAAGTGTAATGCTCTCCGTTGGTTCAGGCATAAAGCACATAACAAGAATAGCCACCAACACAGCCATGATCGCCAGCATATAAAAGATCCAACGCCAATCCCCTAACGACATAATAATGGTACCCACTGTCGGGGCGATGGAAGGTGCAATCATCATAATGAGGGCAATCAACGAAAACAACTTAGCGGCTTCTTTACCACTAGTTGTATCCCGAATTGTTGCAGGGACACCAACCACGGCCATACCACCACCAATAGCTTGCAGCACACGCCATAACCACAAGACTTCAATTTTGTTTGCTGTGGTTAATAATATGCTCGCAATCGCAAACACAACTAAACCTGCGATCATCGCAAAACGACGGCCTTTCTTGTCTGACAAAGGTCCACCGATTAACTGCCCTATCGCCAATCCAAAGATGTATAAGCTCACTGTCACTGACATCAAGGAAATATCAACGCCTATTGCTTTTGCCATGGTTGGCATTGCAGGTAAATAACTATCAATGGTAAAAGGAGTTAACGCAAATACCGCAGCCAACGTCACAATCAGTGTCTTATTCATTTTTCCGGTATTATCTATTGAATCAATTTTGATCTCACTCGTGGCAAGTACCGAACCATTATTTTCTGTCATTTTAACGCCTCTAACTTATCTTTCCAGAAAGATAGTAACTGGACTTTAGCTTTCTAGCAAGATATATTATCGAGGCTATCAAACAGATAAGGATGAATGATGACGAATAGCATTAATGACATACTTGAAGCAATGGATGAAAACTGGCCTCAATGCGCAGACACAGTTTCTCCCGCATTATTACGCTTACTCCGAGTCAGCAATCTATTTCACAATCAAATGGAAACGCTTGTTCAACGTTATAATTTACAACGCGCAGAATTCAGTGTGTTAGCGACATTAAGACGGAGCCCGATACCTTATTGCCTGTCACCAACGGCACTATCTCAGTCAATGATATTTAGCTCTGGTGGACTGACCAAAGTATTGCATCGCTTAAACCAAGCAGAATTGATTGAAAGAGTTGATAACCTAGAAGATAAGCGCAGTAAACTGGTGCAATTGACGAGTACAGGTAAGCAATTAATTGAAACAGTAATGCCGCAATTACATCAAAAAGAAAGGAATGTATTAAGTGTGTTATCACCAGATGAGCAACAACAACTTAACTCGTTTATGCGGCGTATTTTAGAGGCCCATGAGCCGTAAGATAATAACAGTGCAAGACTACGATCCCCCTGCACTCTTATACTTTTACGTCACCTAAAATATGCCGATACTCATCTCTACGCTGGCATTATGGAACACCTGCAAAGACGGTAATTCAGGAATTGCCATGGCTGTCTCTTTATGTTTGATAAACAAAGAAACTGGAAATTGTTTAGACGATGCAAAATAAATTGACAATAAATGCAGCCCATTCTCATGATGTAGCGGTTGGGTTTCGAGCGACAGCGCTTCCAATTTATCCGCATTTTCGAGCCAAGTTAAAAAACCTTTAAAATCATCCTCTAGCACGTCTTTACTGATAAAGCTTATACGTAAAAAATCCAATTCAAGAAATGACCATAAAGGCTCTAGCTCTGATTCGTCACACATATCTATTTCGATATTAATACCATTAATACAATAGCCATAATGTGTCAGGTGCTTGATTTGGCTTATATCACAGGCATGCTTAGTATTAGCAATGTTGATTTTAGCACCAGGGGTTTGTTGTAATAACGTTTCCACCTCCTGCGTAGTTGGCACATATTCGAACATAATTTCTTTGGGAGGCAATTCCATTTAGACACCTTATTTATCCATATAAGCGACGTGAGCAACCAAACATAAACACACTGTCTTGTTTATATATGACTATTACATATATAAAAAGTCATCAGTCTTTCATTTATGATAAATTTGACCCAAACGATATAAAAATGGAAATAAAGAGGTAGTTTTGTGATAAGCTCTAAAATAAAATGAGTCTCTATTTCGAGAGAAAACTACAAAAACACAACAAACAAAATAAATAAACTACTTAGTATACAATTAGATAAGTATCTTACTTACCAGTTACCCACCACATTTACGTCTTCGTAACACCCAATAATTCTTATTCGACACAGTTATTTATCGCCTAATATCTGCTCCATTACCCAACTGGTATGTAAAGCCGTTTTACCGCTAGATGGGTGGTCAATATGATTAACAAGATGCTCCCTCATATTCTGTACATGATAGAGCTGAATATTTTCAGGATTCTCAATGATGAATTCTTGGCGTTGAGTAAGGGTTTGTAGAATAACAGCCGCTTCATCAAAAACAGAAAAATGGATTTCACCTTTGCTGCCAGAGATCACAACACGATCTTCCCTTGTACAACCACCGAAATTCCAGCTTCCAACGCCTGTCACACCACTTTTATGCTGCCAGCATGCTGATACCGCATCTAACGATGAATACAGGCCTTGCTGATTTGTACCAAGGCCTTTAACAATATCAAATTCACCCAGTAAATAAGCAAACAGATCGAGTCCATGACTCGCTAGATCGTCAAAGTAACCACCAACAGCGACGTCTTTATCTGTTCGCCAATTAAACTCCCCCGATAAATCTAATGCATTGGCGGGTTTATTCAGAAATGCATTAATCGTTCTTACTTGGCCAATAGCGCCGGCTTCAAGTAAGGCTTTCACTTTATTAAAACGGGGTAATGAACGACGGTAATAAGCCACAAACAAGGGAATATTTTTATCATTAAACGCATTATAAATTTCGAGACTATCCACATAGCTTGGTGCTAACGGTTTTTCGATACAACAAGGTTTACCTGCTTGTGCAACTTGCAAGGCATAAAACTTATGACTGTCGGGAGGGGTGGCAATATAAACGGCATCAATATTATTGTTATTAATAATATCAGCGGGATTTGATGAGTACGCTTCAACCTTATGTCTTACGGCATAATCTTCAGCAAGGTCAAAATTACGTCGCATCACAGCTGAAAGTTTAAAGCCATCGACTTTTTGATATGCAGGACCACTTTTTAATTCAGTTACATTACCACAACCGATAATTCCCCAACGAATGGGTAATATTATTTCATTTTTACTCTGCATATTCTATCCATGAAGGGTTAAATCGAGTGTAATACCTCAAAGATAAGAATATAGGCTATTAATATTAAGAAGAAAAGAGAATTAACAAGGAAAGGTAGAAAGTATCAAAATTGGCAGTACACATTTCAACATGCGTACAACCATTCTGTTCTATAACAGCTAAGCCATTAATGTATGCAAACGTTTAAGCGCCACATCAACACCGACGTCAATCTGTTTCGTTCCTGCGAGATAACGTTCACGGAAAACATCAAACCAGCAAGCAAGAATGTCAGCATTTAGTGCTTCACCGTGATGACCGAGAACAAGTGACGCAACTTCTGCTGTTGCTAGCTGATTGTCTTTTGCTGCTTTACGGATTTGATATTGTGAAACAACCTCAGGATCAAATGAAATAACCGGAATACTTTCTAACCAGGGGCTTTTTTTGAACATTTTCTTCGCTTCACGCCAGCTACCATCAAGTAGGATATATAACGGACGTTTACCCGATTCAATGATTAATGGCCCTGTTTGTACCCGCTCACGCTCAACCACATACTCCTCAGGGAAAATAATGAACGGCTGCCAGCAATCTGTATTGATGATATCGATCATCTCTTGATTAGGCTCAGTGCGTGACCATTGATAAGCAAACGTATCTTCAATCACATCGGCAATCAAACGGCCCGTATTACTTGGCTTAATCATTTCATAATCAAACATCACCAGCATAAAACCAGCAGTCGACTTAACGAGTGGTTGATGATCACAAATACAGAACTGCTTGCCTAACATGCAATAATCGCAACGACGTAATCGACCGCCACGAGCTTTAAAAGGTTTGGTGCTGTCAGCTAAACGCTGTGTCGCTAATCGATGAACATTATGAATGCGCATAAAGTGATACCACTTAGAAATAAATTGCCAAATTGCAGATAAAAAAATGACCCAGTAACAAGTTCTATCTCCACCGTCGTGGGATAATACCTGTTACTGAGCCATTTACATATTTAGGTACGCGTCTAGCGTCACTTAATTATGGTGCTTACGATCTTCCAATTCAGATTTAGTCGCACGAACCTGACGCATAAAGAAGTTAGCCATAGATGCAGCAGCAGGTTTCTTTTCTGGTGCTGGCGCTTTTGACGTAATTACGCGTGGTTTCGGTGGCACTACTGGTGCAGCTGCAACAACAGGTTTTGCAACTTCCGGCTTAATAGCAGCAGGGGTTGCAGTTGCATGTACAGGACGAACCTGATTTGTCGCAAATTGTGACGATGCAACGTGTTGTCTCTGTTGTTGTGCTTGTTGCACTTGTTGCCCACCCACTTGTGGACGTGTTCTAATCACTTCTATCGAGTAAAGTTTACTTGAGATAGAGTTTGTAGACTGTGAGACTTGCTCACGACGTAAACGTTCACCTGTTGATTTGAATTCTTGGTATTGTACTGCTAACCAATTCTTCAAATGCATTAACATACCTGCTTCAACTAACTCTAGGCAAGTTCGGTTGTTATACTCAACCAGTTTCGTTTCTGAAAAATACGTCTTGGCTTCTGCTTCTGAGCCGATGCGTTCGACTAGTTCGAACCATGTTGATAAACCTAAAACTGTGTAATGACTCATTGTCTACCTTGCAGATAACCAGCTACATTTTAGTAGCTTTCTAGAAAAATTAGGAGCGGAATTCTATACCTTTGCCGCTGAGATTAAAAGCATATTTACGAAAAAAACTTAAAAATAATGTGATAACTCATAAATATGCAGTTTCAGCTCTATTTAGACTAGACTAAATTAATTTTTTAGTATTCGAAAAAACTAAAAAATAATAACATAATTTTTTAACCTAGTAGATGCCGATTAAGATTCTAGAATCGATTATATCAGACTCTTCTGATTTTCCTTGAGGTTTCGAATTGCCCCTGTGCTTATGACAGACTAAATTTTATTTATTAAAGGAAATGCTTAGAAACCAATACCGTCGAAAATTGGAACTTTAGATTACTCGATCATCCTTAACCAATTAGAGAAGCAAGGTAGACAGTATTATAACTCACCATCTACCTGTGCTTAACTCAAACATGGACTAAGATTTTGCTGTACAACCGTGCCACGTAATTTTACTTAGTAGCACTTTTCAAAATCGAATCAAAATTACGGATCCATGGGTAGTTCGTTTTCAGGCGAAGTGGTAAAATACTCATTGCAGCCTGCGCCTCAGTAAAGCTGGCAAAGTCACCGTAGTACAAGTTATACCAATCACGCTGAATATGTAGGCTCTTATTAAAAGAAAGTAATTTCCCAGTCAATCCTATTTCATTTTGATTCACATAAGAAACTAAGTAGCTTTCGTCATAAGCACCCATCAACTGAATTGTATAGTGAGCAGGATTACGCTGGGCTATCCAGCCAACATTATTAAGTGGTACTAACGGTTGTGTTACTGCTCCATTTTTATTTCCTGGGCCTTCAACTTGAAACTTCAAGTCATCCATATCCGTTTGAACTGATGTAAGAGTCGCTGTGAGATGACCTAGCTGAACAGTGCTCTTTTCTATCTGGGACTGTAATGCTAAGCGCTCTGCACTACGTCGTTCATCAATGGTTTCAGTCTTGGCTTCGAGTTCAGCAAATTTTGTCTTCACATCTGCGACATCACCTATTAATTCGCTACGAATTTCTGATTGCAGTGCCGTTTCAGTTTTAATTTCGGTCACTGAGTTATTAAGCGTCGATAACGATGATGTCAATTCGGACAATTCAATTTTTACAAACTCAGGGACAGCGGTAGGATTCAATTCAAGCAACGTTATCGCGGAGGCCAGAGTAATAGTCACCCCAATACCTACACCCGCAACAACTTTAAAGCCTTTTCGCGTATAGCGCTTCAAGCGACTCGCGTTCAACTCGATGCTATAGACTTTATCAGCCAGATCGTTAACCTGGCTTTTTAGTGATTCATGTTCTTCGGATAATATGACAAGTGATGTTTTCTGATCTTGATGCTGTGCTTTCAATCCTTCTATGTGGGCTTTGTTAGCTTGAATTTTTTGATAAGATTCTCGAGTGAGTGTTTGTAGTTCCTCGTCAGCATCATCAGCATGTTTTTCAAGCCGTTTTTGCATTGCCTCAAAAGCAGCTTGAACAGTGAGTAAACGCTTGAGCTGCTCGCTCTGTTCAATAATGGATTCATTCGCATCCTCAAATCCACCAGTTAGTGTATTCAGTTTAGTCTGTATACGCTGTTCTAGGGCATCTGATAACTTGACTTGTTCCAAAGTAGATTGACTTAAATTAGAACCGACGCTTTCAATCTTCTTATCAAGTTTAGCGTTGCGACTTCGTAATGAACGAATAGTTGAGCCCAAGTCGTCCTGAGCTTCAGAGAAATCTTTAGTTAGCGTTTCAAAATGGATTTCAAAATCACCCATTTTGCTATTAATATCCCTTGCAGAGAGTAATTTAGCATCCTGTTCTGGAAGCTCAATAATACGTGAATTATCTTGACTCGGAATTATAGGTTCTTCTATCGTTACGGATTCAGGATAATAGGCTTTTTTTTCAGCAGACATGGTAAACCTCCAACTGTGGAAAGTAAGTCATTTTATGAATATTTAATGTTCGACATGAAGGTAGGATCTCACCTACCTTCAATAAAGAAACTCGTAATCACACCCGAAGTACTTCAAAGTTTTGGCTACCAATACACCTTAGATTTACCCATTAACTGCTCAGGAATTTAAAATCTGAACCTTTTCTTCGTCGGCTTGTTACTCGTACCTCCGATTAACACTTGGCCACATCAATGCTAGGCCAATAAATTAGAATATTCATCCAACGTTCACTCCTATATATTACATCTCACAATCAAACATTTAGAATTGATGATTATTCTGAATAAGATTGCGGTCATTACCATCAAACATAGATTTACGACGCTTAATAACTTGCTCTCACGCTTCGCTTAGCTTAATCTCTGAATATCACCCTAGAAACATTCTTTACGGTGTTAAAAACAACTAGAAATGAAAATTAAACGTGATGTAAATTGTAATGCAAGTTTATGAACCAACTAAGCAGAACAAGAACAAAATAAACATCTAATTAGATAAAAATGAATAAGAACAAGGCGTAGTATGGATAACAATTCGAACAAAACAGCAACAGATCTGCCCACTTTTTACTGGCATGATTATGAGACTTTTGGCTTAAGTCCGTCACTGGATCGCCCTTCTCAATTTGCTGGTATTCGCACCGACATGGACTTTAATGTGATCGGCGAACCAGATATGTTTTACTGCCGCCAATCAGATGATTACCTTCCTTCGCCAGAAGCTGCCATGATTACTGGGATAACACCTCAAAAGACCCAAGCAGAAGGTGTAAGTGAAGCAGAGTTCAGTAAACGTATTGAAGCGCAATTCAGTCAAAAAAACACCTGTATCATTGGTTATAACAACATTCGCTTTGATGATGAAGTAACACGTAATATCTTCTACCGTAATTTCTACGACCCATACGCACACACCTGGAAAGATGGTAATTCGCGCTGGGATATTATTGACTTGATGCGCGCTTGTTATGCTCTGCGCCCTGAAGGTATTGTATGGCCAGAAAATGATGATGGTCTACCAAGTATGCGTCTTGAATTATTAACCGCCGCAAATGGCATTGAGCACGCTAATGCCCATGATGCTACTTCTGATGTATATGCAACTATCGCGATGGCGAAGCTAGTTAAAGAAAAACAACCTAAGCTGTTTGATTTCTTATTTAACCTACGTAGCAAACGTAAAGTTGAATCCTTGGTTGATATCATCAACATGACACCATTAGTGCATGTAAGCGGCATGTTTGGTGCAGATCGCGGATTCACAAGCTGGGTAGTGCCACTGGCTTGGCACCCAACCAACAACAACGCTGTGATTGTAGCTGACTTAGCCCAAGACATTACGCCATTATTAGAATTGAGCGCGGATGAACTGCGCGAACGTTTATATACGCCAAAGAAAGATCTCGGTGACTTAACCCCTATCCCGCTGAAACTTATTCATATCAACAAGTGTCCAGTACTCGCGCCAGCGAAAACTCTATTACCTGAAAACGCAGAACGTTTAGGGATTGATCGCAGCGCCTGCCTCGCAAACCTAAAACGTTTAAAAGAAAGCGCAACACTGCGTGAAAATGTTGTGGGTGTTTATCAAGTAGAACGTGAATATCCAAAATCAACCAATGTGGATGCAATGATCTACGATGGTTTCTTTAGTGCAGGTGATAAAGCAAACTTTGAAATACTACGTGAAACAGCACCAGAGCAACTTACAGGACTGCAACTGAAAGTCAGTGATTCGCGTTTTAATGAATTATTCTTCCGCTATCGAGCACGTAACTTCCCGCATTTATTATCAATGCCTGAGCAACAAAAATGGCTTGACCACTGCCGAACTGTGCTAGAAGACAGTGCCCCAGCCTATTTTGCACGTTTAGATGCATTAGCGATCGAAAACAGCCATGACGAGCGAAAAATGAAACTACTTCAACAGTTATACCTTTATGGTCAAAAAATAATTGGCGCATAACGGCTAACGAAAAAATTAAAATGAGCGTATTAAAAAGCCTGTTAGTGATCTTTCACTAGCAGGCTTTACGCTAACTAACCAAACTTAAACTGCTTATCTTAATTCTCAGATTAGAATAATTTTTTCAAACCTCTAAATATTTCATTCTTAATTTTATTCTTGTCTTCATCTGATCCAAGATACTTATCAATCAGTTTATCTTTTTCAAGTTCTATCACTTGTTTAGTAATATCACCAAAATCAAACTTGATACTTGGCGTTGCAAAGCTGCCTTTCACTTCAACAGGAAGACGTATATCACGTACAGCTTTCATTGTTGAACTTGATTGACCACCAATATTTTCAGCAAGCGAAGCACCAAAAGTAAAATCAAGCTTTTCACGCATCAGATCCGCATAACCGTTACCATCTACCTTGATCGCGGGTGAAGACAAATCGATTTTTGTCGATGTTAACTTACCCCCACTTAGTTTAAAGTTTGCAACCATCGCGCTGAAATCAGTCTGTTCACTTTGATCCGTATTATCGACAGGTTTTTTGCCAAACATAGCTATCGCTTTACGCACTTCTTGTGCCACATTAACCCCTAGCACAGCACCGTCAGAGAAGCTTGTATTAATCGACCCTTTCGTCGCGGACTTGAGTTTAGTCAGGGTTAACCCTTTACCGCTTAAACGCATGTCAACATCAACCAAACCAGTTAACAATTTTTTGCCTGCTGCGATCGTAATCAACTGCTCTGACTGTACTTTCTCTAACGTACTATTCAAATTAAATGTAGCGGGTTTCTTGTTACTGTCTAATAACGCTTTAACCATTAACTTACCTTCATAAAGATCTGACGATAATTTCGTTAACTGGAATATGCCGTCTTTTAACTTACTCTGTACCTTAACGTTATCCAAGACATACTCGCCTTGTTTAATTTGAGTAATCGTCAATGACCCTTTTTGATTCACACTTGATAATGCACTCAAGTCAGGTTCTACGTCTGCAGAGGAATTTTCCCCCTGCTTATCTGTCGAGGTCTGAGTGACGCTTTTACTTGTCGCTTTCGATGTATTCTTTTTATGTACAGGCTCAGTCTTAGGCAACCAATCATCAATAACAAGTCTATTCATGGCTAAGTTGTATTCAAGGCTCGGTTTTGAAAATACATCAATAGACAGATCGCCGGTAATATTAAGTTCATCAACGTCTAATTTAAGTCCTGCCAATTTCATTGTTTTATAAGCATTATCGTATGTCATGTCACCTTGCAATGAAATATTCATTTCTGGTCGCGGTAATAACTTACCCGTTAACGCGAGTTTATTATCAAGCTCCGATAATTTTATTTCATTAAATTGCTCATCAATCGTTAATATCATGCTTGTTTTTAGTTTAGCCGTTAAGTCATTGGTTCGGTAATTTGCAGCTAACGTAATCGCAACAGGCTTAGCAAAGGCAAACTCACCGACGGTTAAGCTACTGTCAGATAATTTATGGTAGGTACCATCTTGACGGTTATTCAATGATAATTGTGCGTTGGAGATATTCACCGATTTAATCACAAACTTATATTCGCTCTTCGCAATTTCACCTTCTGGTGTGACTTTAATCGCTTGAATATCGTCGTTTGATAATGGCTTTTCTGGTGGTGATAATGTGGCAAATAATTCATCCATGTTATTACGGCCATCGACTAATGTTTCGACATTAACGGTCAAACCATCCACTTCCACATTTGTTACCACTATCGTTTTGGTAAATAGTGACATCAGTTCGACAGCAACCTGTACGCTTTTAACTTCAGCTTGCTTTGAATCTGCATATTCATGCTTATTGAATAAAGTCACTTTTCCTAGCTCAAAACCAATTTGTGGATAGAAAGTTAAATTTAAATTACCTTCAATTGTGACGTCTTGTTTAGTGAACTGCTTTGCTTGCGTTATTAAGTTATCTTTAATTAGCTCCTCATTAACTAAAAACTTAATTGCAATAAATCCCACGACGATAATAATCGCAATGAGCCCACTAATACCAAGGAGTACTTTTTTCATCCTGAAACCACCTTATAGAAATATATCTTAATCAACTAAGACAACACATAGAAGATTATGTTTACACTATCGACTCTAAGAATATCATGTAATTACCAGAAAGGCAGAAAGATACCCAATAAAAGCCCGAGCCGACATAAAAGGTAAGCAAAGTGCATTTAGATTATAGAAGATAACTCATATATTCAGTGATACGAAAAATCAGCTTAAAAAAGGAACATAAAATCAACTTAGTTATTTACACATTATTCACAAATACAGACAAAACACGAAAATATAATCACGTTTACTGCATATCTATTAAATATCGATATATAAAACTAGAAAAATCACACTAATCAATACAATCGGCCTACATTAAAATCTATTTATGTGACATGAAACACCTAAAGTAACATAAAAGATTTTATTTTCATGACACCCGACACATGGTGTTAATAATATGTTTCTCGCATGTATGTTCGCAGTTACTATCTCCAGCAATTAAGTTTACGGCAGTTAAAAACACCTAATCTTAAAAAAATGGAAGATGGAATACTTAGTGACAATACTGTTATATCGATCTGGTAATCAGTAATTAGTCCTATAAAAGGGAACAATTCAATGAAAGATAATAATATTTACGCGGAATCACCGCGTAATCTAAATAAAACAAACACAGATGCTCAGAAACACACAGGTAATAAATCATTATTACGATTTTTACTGCCTTCATTAATCGGCTTATTTTTATTTATGACCCCGGTGACTTATGAAGGTGACATGACAATTCCAGTCGCGTTGTTAGCAAAAGTACTCATGGCAGCACTCGACGGTTATTTGCTTCATATCATTACCGTCATCATTTCATTTATGGCGCTGGCATCAACATTAGCGGTTTTACTTAAGCCTAAGTTTATTACTCAGAGTAAATTCCTCCATGAGTTATTCATGCCGACACCACTCTGGCTAGCCGTTCGAATTATCAGTTGTGCATTTACTATCGCGACTGTATTTCAGATTGGTCCAGAATATATCTGGAATGCAAATACCGGTGGCCTTGTGCTTAATGACTTGCTGCCGACTCTATTTGCAGTATTCATCTTTGCAGGCCTGCTACTGCCTTTATTGCTTAACTTTGGGTTACTAGAGCTGTGTGGTTCGCTATGTACAAAGATTATGCGTCCAATTTTCAATCTACCAGGTCGCTCAGCGGTTGACTGTATCGCCTCTTGGTTAGGTGATGGCAGCGTTGGTATTTTATTGACCGATAAACAGTATCAAGAAAAATTCTATACTCAGCGTGAAGCGGCCGTTATTGGCACCACATTCTCGGCTGTATCGATAACATTCAGCCTTGTTGTTATCGCACAAGTGAATTTAGAGCAATACTTCTTACCTTATTACTTAGCAATTACATTATCGGGCATTGTAGCTGCGATCATCGTACCTAAATTACCCCCGTTATGCTGGAAGAAAGACATCTATATCGATGGAACTAAAAAGACCCATGATTTAGAGTCAATTCCTACTGACCATAATGTTTTCTCATGGGGTATTAACCAAGCAATTGAGCGCGCATCAAAAGTAACCTCGTACCAAGCTGTATTTATCGAAGGTCTAAAAAATGCGGCACATATGGTGTTTGGTATTTTACCGGTAGTGATGGCAATAGGTACAATTGGTTTGTTAATCGCAGAATACACCTCTCTATTTGCGATTCTTGGTAAACCATTTATGTATTATCTTCAATTCATGAACGTACCAGAAGCGGCACAAGCATCTGAATCGTTAGTGGTTGGTTTTGCCGATATGTTTGTACCAAGTATTCTTGCTACTTCTCTCGAAAATGACATGACTCGTTTCATCATTGCGGGTGTATCGGTATCGCAACTTATCTATATGTCAGAAGTAGGTGCATTACTGTTAGGCAGTAAAATCCCGGTTAACATCGTCGATTTATTTGTTATCTTCGTACTACGTACAATCATAACACTGCCGATTATCACCGGCGTTGCACATCTTATCTTCTAATTACGATAAGCTAATAAAACAAAACGAATTATAAAACAAAAAATGCCCATCACTTTAACGGTGATGGGCATTTTTATATTTGAATTAAGTGATGTATCAAGAACTTATATATCCAAGCTACTCATTATATTACTGAGTAACCATTATGCACTTTGGTTGTCATTATCATCTTGGTTAATACGACTTGAATCAGCACCATGCTGGTTTTTATACTTGGCATCTTTACGTTGATTGTAAGGACGTGCAGCAGGCGCGGTCAGTGTTTCAAAGTTTAACGCTGCAATAGTCATTTTCGGACGTAGTGCTAGCGGCAACTTACCACTGTTATAAAATTCAAGTACGATACGACCAGACCAGCCTGGATCAATACGGTGTGCCGTTACATGTACCATAAGACCAAGACGCGCTAATGATGACCGTCCATCTAACCAACCCACAATATCAGCTGGTAACGTTACTTTTTCAAACGTCACAGATAAAGCAAATTCACCGGGATGTAAAATAAAGGCTTCACCGTCAGGAACAACGATTTCATCACTCATTACTTTATCAAGTTGGGTAGCAACTTCTTCTTTTGGACCACTCAAGTCAATATAAGGCGCATTATGTGCCTGAAAGACTCTAAATTCATGACCTAAAGTAACATCAACGCTTACGCCACTAATTTTACTTTGCTCAGGCCTTGGCTCTATCGAAATTCGACCATCATCTAAGTATTTTTCAATATCTGTATCACACAGGCGCATGTTTTCTCTCTTTAATAAGTGCAGTGTTATACCAATTGCATTAAATAAGTGATCAATTATTTCGCTGGGAAAATTGACAATAACAAGGCGTTAATTACCGTAACTAGTTATTCTAATTACAAAATTAACAACTCTGTTAGAGTCTGTTTTACCAGAAAGAGTGATCATCTATTTATTGTGGTTGGTATTAATTATAGTGCTTTTCGCGTTGATACTAAGACATTTAGTTGTTTAATAACTGGCAAATTTTTGCTTTTAATGTATCAATCGCGAAGCGGTTTTTACCACCACGCGGTACAATAAGATCCGCATATTGTTTTGATGGTTCAATGAACTGTAAGAACATTGGACGAACCGTGTCATTGTATTGTTCAATTACCGATTCCATTGTTCTGCCACGTTCAGCAACATCACGCTGTAAACGACGGATAAAACAAATGTCTAACGGTGTTTCCATAAATACACTTGCGTGAATTATGTTACGGATATTTGGATCTGTCAGTAACAAAATACCTTCTAAGATGATCACTTTCTTGGGTGTCAATTTAGTTGCTTCAGCCATACGCGTATGTTCTGTATAGCTATACGTAGGTATTTCTACTGCCTTGCCGTCACTTAAACCCTGTAAATGACTGCACAATAACTTATGATCCATCGCTTGTGGATGGTCATAATTTGTTTTAACTCGCTCTTCCATCTCGAGGTGACTTTGATCACGGTAATAACAATCTTCGGTAATGACTGCAATTTGTGATTCACCAAATTCAGCAACAAGCTCATTATAGATTGTTGACGAAAGTAAGCTTTTACCAGATGCAGAAGCACCTGCGATTGCGATGATCACACAAGAGTTAGATGTATTATTCATTTATAAAATGATCCGTTAGGGTTTAAGACTTCGTTATTATAGAAATTTATAGTCTGTCATTCTAGAGTAAACCGAAAAATACCTATATTAAGTTATAATTAATCTACATTAAGTCACAATATACCCATATTAAGTTAACCTAATTGGGATTTCTGTTGATATTGTGTGCGTTTGAAAAAACATTTTACTAACAATATCATTTGCTAACTGCGCATAAATTGCTGAAAATGCAGAATCAGGTCGTGCCGCAACAGTTGGGGTACCCGCATCAATATCCGCACGCAGGTCAATATGTAACGGTAATTGAGCAACACATTCAGTGTCAAAACGAGCCGCCATTTTAACCACACCACCCGTACCAAAAATAGCTTCTTCGTGACCGCAGTTGCTGCAGATATGCGTACTCATGTTTTCGACAACACCCAATACCGGTACTTTTACTTGTCTAAACATGCTAATGCCTTTAGCTGCGTCAGCAAGTGCAACATCTTGTGGGGTTGATACGATTAACGCACCTGTTACTGGTATGTTTTGACTCAGTGTTAATTGAATATCACCCGTGCCCGGCGGCATATCGATAAATAGATAATCCAGTTCACCCCAATGGGTTTCACTTAACAACTGCATTAATGCTTTACTCGCCATTGGTCCACGCCAGATCATCGCTTGATCATGTAACGCAATAAACCCAATACTGTTAACCGCTAATCCATGTGCGTCAATAGCTTTCATGCTGTTACCATCGTACTGCTCTGGGCGAGAATCACTCACACCAAGCATTAATGGTATTGAAGGCCCGTAAATATCTGCATCCATGATGCCAACTTTCGCACCCATTTTAGCCAATGCGAGTGCTGTATTAACGGTTGTCGTTGATTTACCGACGCCACCTTTACCAGACGCAACCGCAATTACATTCTTCACTCCATGAATCGCAGGCGCGTCATTACAACGAGCTAAAGTCGCAATGTCTAACTTTATAATCCATTGAACGCTTTCTACGCCCCTCATTAGTGCTACTTTTGGTTCTAATTTAGTTTTAACTTCGTGTTCAAAATCCAACGATGGAAACGGCAAACGTATCTGAATCTCAACACAACCATCCTTGTTGCTAATCGTTTCTAATACATTACTGTCGCCAATATTTTTTAACCAACTTTTAGGTTGAAAAATACCAACGAGCTGAGTGATCTTTGCAATATCCATAACCGCCTCTTTATTTGAGCTTGTAAGTGTTTAGCTTTTAAGCATTTATACTTTATTAATCTACTATATCAATGATAAAGCAAAGAATCACAAATAAATACGCTAAAAATCGCAGGGTTTTTAGTCTAACATCTATGCTTTATAGGTCGTATCAGGTAACATCGGATAACTTTATTTTTCACCACAAGATGAATCAGATTTTTATGACATCAGAACGCAAAATCTTAGTAACAAGCGCATTACCCTATGCCAATGGCCCTATTCACTTAGGCCATATGCTTGAGTATATCCAGACTGACATCTGGGTTCGTTTCCAAAAGCAACGTGGTCACACATGTACATATGTATGTGCAGATGACGCCCACGGCACACCAATCATGCTTAAAGCGCAAGAGCGCGGCATTACGCCGGAAGCAATGATCGCGCAGACTAAAATTGAGCATATGGCTGATTTTGCTGATTTCAATGTTGGTTTTGATAACTATCATTCAACTCACAGTGATGAAAACCGTGAACTTGCAAGTATGATCTATACGCGTCTACGCGACAATGGTCATATCAAAACACGTGTAATTTCACAGCTATTCGATCCTGAAAAACAAATGTTCTTACCAGACCGTTTTGTTAAAGGCATTTGCCCAGAATGTAAGAGTGAAGATCAAAATGGTGATAACTGCGACAACTGTGGCGCAACGTATTCTCCAACGGATTTAATCTCTCCAAAATCAGTTGTTTCTGGTGCAGAACCAATTCTTAAAGATTCAGAGCATTATTTCTTCGATCTACCTGCATTTGGCGACATGTTACAAACATGGACACGCTCAGGTACATTACAAGATGAAATCGCGAATAAACTTGCAGAATGGTTTGAAGCTGGCCTACAACAGTGGGATATCAGCCGTGATGCACCTTACTTTGGTTTCGAAATTCCTGATGCACCAGGTAAATTCTTCTATGTTTGGTTAGATGCACCAATCGGTTACATGGGTAGTTTCAAAAATCTTTGTGATCGTCGTGACGACCTTGATTTTGATGAATACTTCAAAAAAGACTCAACGACTGAGCTTTATCACTTCATTGGTAAAGACATCGTTAACTTCCACAGCCTATTCTGGCCTGCAATGCTTGAAGGCACGAGTTTCCGTAAGCCAACTGGTGTATTTGCACACGGTTTTGTTACTGTAAACGGTAAGAAAATGTCTAAATCACGCGGTACATTTATTATGGCGCGTACTTACCTAGACAACCTAAACCCAGAATACCTACGTTATTACTACGCAGCAAAACTAAGCAACAAGATTGTTGATTTAGATTTAAATCTAGAAGATTTTGCACAGCGCGTAAACTCTGACGTTGTAGGTAAAGTAGTAAACCTTGCAAGTCGTACAGCTGGGTTCATCTACAAACGTTTTGATGCAAAACTAGCAAGCGAAATTTCAGAACCTGAATTATTAGCTGAATTCGTTGCTGCTGGCGATACTATTGCTCAATATTACGAAACACGTGATTTTAGCAAAGCGATTAAAGAAATCATGGCACTTGCTGATAAAGCAAATGCATACATTGCAGATAAAGCACCGTGGCAACTTATTAAGCAAGAAGGCTGTGAAGCAGAAGCGCACCTTGTTTGTACTATGGGCATCAACTTATTCCGTATCTTATCGGTTTATTTGAAACCTGTGCTACCAGAAATGGTTGCTGAAGTTGAAAAATTCTTAAACGATGATTTCAATTGGGATAGCTACAAAACAGTATTAACAGACCACGAAATCAACAAGTTCAAACCGTTAATGCAACGTGTTGAAATGGACAAAGTTGAAACGATGGTTGAAGCATCTAAACAAAACTTAGTGGTTGCTGAAGAAGAGAAAGAAGAAAAAGTTGTTGTTGAAGAAACACCGCTTGATCTTGCTTCTGATAAGCACCTTAAAGATGAGCCAATTGGTGAAATGATCGCATTTGATGATTTTGCAAAAGTTGACTTACGTATTGCTAAAATTGTAAAAGCTGAACATGTTGAAGGCGCTAAGAAATTACTTAAGCTAACCTTAGATGTAGGCGGCGAAACGCGTCAAGTATTTGCTGGTATCAAATCAGCTTACGAACCAGAGCAACTTGAAGGTCGCTTAACGGTTATGGTTGCTAACTTAGCACCGCGTAAGATGAAGTTTGGTATGTCAGAAGGTATGGTACTTGCCGCAGGCCCTGGCGGCAGCGATATTTTCGTACTTAACCCGGATGAAGGTTCTGAACCTGGCATGCGCGTAATGTAAGACGGTTTAGTCATAAAAATAGTGTTTCATCGCTATTATTATTACTCACTTTAAAGGGACTCACACTGAGTCCCTTTTTATCTATTTACTATAGAAGAATAAGAGATTTAAATGACAGCTCAAATTATCCTTGCTAAAGGCAAAGAAAAAGCACTTAAACGTAGACACCCGTGGATTTTCTCTGGCGCAGTTTCAAAAGTAAAAGGCGAAACAGCAGCTGGTGACACAGTTGATATCATGAGTGCGGGTGGTGAATGGCTAGCATCTGGCAGCTACTCTCCAGAATCTCAAATTCGTGTACGTGTGTGGCATTACGACCGTGGCGTAGAAATCGATCAAGCATTCTTTGAAAAGCGCATCAAACAAGCACAATCACTACGTGATGAATTAATCGAAGAAAAAGGTCTAACTGGCTACCGTTTAATCGCAGCTGAATCTGATAGCCTGCCAGGTATAACGATCGATCGTTATAACGATTTTTTGGTATGTCAGCTATTATCAGCGGGTGCAGATTTTCACCGTGACACACTTGTTGCAGCATTAAGTGTTCTTTACCCAGAATGCAGCATCTACGAACGTTCAGATGTAGCCGTGCGTAAAAAAGAAGGCCTAGAACTAGTACAAGGTGTCCTTAAAGGTGAAGAGCCACCAGAAGTAGTTGTCATCGAAGAAAATGGCGTTAAAATTGAGGTTGATATTAAAGGTGGCCATAAAACTGGTTTCTACCTTGATCAACGTGATAACCGTCAAGCTGCTGCAAAATATGCAAAAGGCAAAGACGTACTTAACTGCTTCTCTTACACAGGTGGTTTTGGTGTTTACGCACTACAAGCTGGCGCAAAATCAATCACTAATGTTGATTTATCGCAACCTGCGCTGGACATTGCAAAACGCAATATGGAACACAACGAGTTAGATCTTTCAAAAGCAGAATTCGAACGTGCTGACGTATTCAAACTACTACGTAGATACCGTGAAGAAGGCCGTACATTTGATACCATCATTCTTGACCCACCTAAATTTGCAGAAAACAAAGCGCAAATGAAAGGTGCTTGTCGTGGTTATAAAGACATCAACTTTGTGGCAATGCAAGTACTTAAGCCAGGTGGCACGCTGTTAACATTCTCATGTTCAGGTCTTATGGAAGATGGTTTATTCCAGAAAATTGTTGCGGATGCAGCACTGGATGCTGGTCGAGATGCTTATATCGTTGAGCGTTTATCACAAGCAGGTGATCACCCAACGGCTAGCTTCTATCCAGAAGGTTATTATCTAAACGGTTTAGTACTAAAAGTTTTATAATTTAGAGCTTTAACCTTGTAATAAATTGGATTTAGTTGCAAAGTGGCACACAGATAGAATTTAATTCTCTATTCAGTGCCACTTTTTAATAAGGCCAATTTTTATGAAAAACAATCTTCAAACAGCACTTTCTAGTTTACCTAAATCACTTCAAAGCCATATTCTACCTATAATCTCTAAACCTGATTTTAAAGGTGTCATTAGCGCTGACGATGTCGACTTATTACAACTGCACTCCGCACTTGAAACGCCTGAATTATTATTCAGTTTATTGCCCCTCGCTGCAGCCTATTCTGTTGCACCGATCTCAGAGTTTAATGTCGGAGCAATTGCACGAGCAGGATCTGGTAATCTCTATTTCGGTGCTAACTATGAATTTACGAATCAAGCATTATTCAACAGTGTTCATGCTGAACAAGCCGCTATCAATAATATATTTAGTCACCATGAAACAGAAATTTTAGATATTACAATTACCGCAAGCCCCTGTGGTCACTGCCGCCAGTTTATGAATGAATTAAGCTGCGCAAACGAATTGATTGTGAACCTTGAAGCCAGCGGTAGCAAACCACTGTCAGTCCTATTACCCGATTCATTTGGCCCAAGTGACTTAGGTGTAACCTCTCCCCTTCTTACTGCAGAAGCGGTATCACTTTCATTTAATACCAACTCAGCAGTTAATGATAGTAATTCAACGCTTGCTAATGTGGCTCTACAGGCCGCAAATACGAGCTATGCACCTTACAGCCATTGCCATGCAGGTATTGCATTAAAAACGACGAATGGGACAGTGATTAGTGGCCGTTATATTGAAAATGCGGCATTTAATCCATCTTTATCGCCACTGCAATCAGTATTAATTAATTTGAATTTAGCGGGATATGAATTGGCAGATATAGAAGCGATGATATTAGTTGAAGAAATAGGGACTAAGATGAGTCATGCACAAGCAACACAAGTGTTAGTATCTGAACTAGGTATTGTGAATTATCAATCTTTATTCGCAAACTAAACAATAAACGAAAACATCAACTATCCAAGTGATACTTGATGTTTTCGTTATTACATACTTAAAGTAGAATATTAAAGAACACCCAACTCACGCAATCTTTCAGTTAAATACTCATCTGCAGTATAACGGTCTGATAATACAACCTCTGCATTAGGATGTAAAAATAGCGGTAACGAAACGCGCGCTTTAGTCATATCAGCGCCTTCTGGGTTAATCACCCGGTGCGTTGTTGATGGGAAGTAACCACCAGATGCTTCTTGCAGCATATCACCAATGTTAATTATAATGTTACCAAAATCACTTGGTACATCTAACCATGTACCATCTTGTTTCAGTACTTGTAAACCTGGCTCATTAGCAGCAGGTAACACAGTTAGCATGTTAATGTCTTCATGCGCGGCAGCACGAATAGCACCAACTTCTTCATTACCTGTCATTGGAGGATAATGTAATACACGTAGTAATGTACGTGTACTTTCTTCAACCATCTTTGACAATGGCATGCTGTATTTTGCAGATACTTCAGCTGGTGAAAATTTTTCAACCCAGTCAAGTAGCTCAGCAGCAAGTGCATTTGCTTGCTCGTAATACGCTAGAATATTTTCTTTTAATGACTCAGGAATACGACCCCAAGTATATACATGGAAATACTCTTTAATATCTTTAACACTGTGGCCTTTTGCTGTTTCAGAAACCGTTGCAGGAAAAAAACCATCTTGCGTTTCAGGTTTAAACAAAAAATCGTGCTTTTCTTCAGTTTCAAAGAATGCTTGCCATTCAGTGTAAATCGCTTGGACTAATGCCGGATTAATAGGGTGATTAGTTAATACACCAAAGCCTGTTTCACGAAGTGATTTTACAAACGCTTCGCCGCCGTTCTCTGCATGGTAATCAATTGCTGCTAATGCCATTTTATATACTTCTCTGTCTAATATTGCTGGAGATAATAAAATTCATTAAACATAATGTCTACTGTTATAAAACAATTTTGCCACACAAATAGCCAACAACCATCATACGTAATTACTGGCGCTCACAAACAATACAATATAGTTTTGAATGAAAGGTAATATAAAAAAAGGGCTACATAAATGTAGCCCTTTTAGTGGTTATTACTATGATAATGATTTATTTAATACTATTGAGTTAAACCACTTAAATAAGTAATAGTCGCTGCCAAATCTTCTAATGTTTTATGTGCACCCGAATTAACTAAGTACTTACCTTTGACTAAGAAAACAGGTACAGATGCGATATTAGCGTTAGTCACAATTTCTTCTGCTTTAACCATTTTCTGATATACAGCTTCATGTTCAGCTTCACTGAAATCGATTGGGCTCTTCATATTGTATTTTTCAAATATTGCAATCATCTGTGCTTTTTTTTGTGCTGGCGTTATTACTTCTGCAGCTTCTTTTTTAACGTCTTCTCCACCATGCCCATGATCATCACTACCGTTTTGTGTGTAGGCAAATAGTTCTGCCATCATCTCTGAACTCGGTTTACCACCATTTTGATTTGCTGCTGCATAATAAACATAAGCCGAACGTTGTGCACTTTCATTAAATGTTACATGGGTTTTAGCTATATCTACTTTAGCCATACCTTCAATTGTAGGAATCAATGATTCCATATTCCGGCAATTTCCACATGCAAGAGAGAATATTTCTACAACATCAGGTATATCAGACATTGCTGTTGGAATGATTGAATATTCTTTTCCTTCTTTAGGGCCATTATCTTCGCTGCAACCAGCAAGGGCAAAAAAAGAAACAAAAACGAATAATAACGGCTTAAAGATAGATTTCATAATAAATAGAGGACCATAAGTTGGAAAGCTCGAGAGAATATAATGTATTGTCGATAGTGTCGAATAATATTACCTTGGTTTACTTTCACCATGATATAGATCAATTAAGTCGCGCCATAACAACTATCATCGAATTTTCATTCAAATATTGAAATCTAAAACACCAAGATAAATAAGTTCATAACGCTACTACCTACTAATTTCCTAGTCATTAAGCAATGAAAATAACTACAATCACAAAATTAATAGGTAGCTGGCCACAATTAAAGTGATCTAGATGCAGATTATAATATAAAGAAATATACAATAAAGAACCATATGGATATTATCCTGCGGGCGATGCCGACAGGTACCGAATCTACCACTCTCGACTTCTACTATCAATTAATACCGTTATGTAAGGATTAAGTTAACGTGAATTTTTTATCCAGTTTTAAAGGCCGTATCATTACAGTAGTAATATTACTCGTTATTTCCTCACTCGTGATATCGAGTTTTATTTCTTACCGACAATTATCTACTTCTATCGTAGGCAATATTGATAAATATTCGCAACTACAAGTCAATAGTACTGCCAATAAAATTAATAGTTGGTTTCAAAATATCAAAAAAGGTTTAGCTGCAACAGCGCCTGATTTTGCAATCCCTCGTGATGATGAACAATTATTACTCATGGTGAAACAAGTATTTCTCGCTACCGACGCAAATGATATTTTGGCTGCTTATGAAGACGGTAAAGCAATTACAGCGATAGACGGCAAGCTAAGTTTAGAAAGCTATGATCCACGTACTCGCGACTGGTATAAAGACGCAAAACAAAAAGGCTCAACAATCATTACCGGTATTTACAGTGATGCTACAACGGGCGGATTAATGATAAGTATTGCTGAACCCTTCTATTATAATGGCCAATTTTCAGGGGCATTATTAGCTGATATTCGCTTAGAAACAGTAAGTAACTTTATTAAAAATTCATCATTTGCAGATACCACGCTTAATTTATATGACATGACAGGCATGACCATCGCGTCAACAGATGATAGTCAAATCGTAGGTAAGCCGATGGACTCAGCTAATGCTACATTGACACGACTTAAAGACATGATCTCAAGTAACGAAGAAGGTACTTTCGAATTTAGCCAAGATAAGAAAACAACGCTTGCGTATTTCACAACATTAAACCTTAATGATACTATTTCTTGGAAAGTAGCTATCACAGTAGACAAATCTTCTCACTTTATCGAGATTGAAGAGGGTTTAAACAGCGCACTTATCACTGGATTCATCCTCGTGATTATGGCATCTATTATTAGCTTATTATCCTTAAACCGTTTATATCGCCCTATCCTCACACTAAAAGAAACAATTGTAGATCTTGCTAATGGCAATGCTGATTTAACCCGCCGTATCGATGTTCAAAGCAATGATGACTTAGGCCAGATTGCAGACGCAGTGAATAAATTCACGCTTAATTTACAAAGCATGATGTTAGACATATCACAATCAACAACCTATATCTCAGACGGTATTGAAGCACTTCGTTCGCAGACAGTACACAATAATAATGTATTACTAGAGCATGCAGCTGAAACAGAACAGATTGTTGTTGCTATTACAGAGATGAGTTCTACAGCAGATAGCGTTGCTCAAAGTGCTGCGCAATCGGCTACCTTCACACAAAAATCAACGGATGAAGCTAAACGTTCTAAAGAAGTGGTTAAAGGTGCGGTATTTGGCGTTGCAGAACTCGTTACAGAAGTGGATAAGATGGCATTGAACATTCAAACCATGAACGAAGATACCAATAAAATTAATTCAGTATTAAGCGTCATTGGAGAAATTGCAGACCAAACGAATTTACTCGCATTAAACGCCGCAATTGAAGCTGCTCGAGCAGGTGATCAAGGTCGTGGATTCGCCGTCGTCGCAGATGAAGTGCGAACGTTAGCAGCCAGAACACAACAGAGTACTTCTGAAATTAACGATATGCTAACCCGATTACGTAGCGGTGCAGACTCTGTTGTGCAAGCAATGAAAACCACAAAAACGAGCTGCGAACAAACAGCAGAAACAACTGAAAGTGTTAATGAAAGCCTAGATTCAATGACAGAATCAGTACTTCAAATAAACGATCTTGGCATTCAAATAGCCACAGCGGCAGAAGAACAAAGTTCAGTAACTGAAGAAATTAATCGTAACATGACCACGATTCAGCATATGGTACAGCAATTAACAACTAACAGTGAAAAGACACTCAGTAGCACCCATAACTTAGCAAGTAGCAATGCACAGCTAATGGGTATTGTTAGCCAATTCAAACTTAAATAGTATAAGTAATGCGTTGAACCTTATTCAACTTTGGAACAACGCATTAATTCATTGTTAACGCCCGCTAAAACCTCACAAATATAACCACTCTAAGTCCCTCAAGACTCAATCCAACCCAGCATATGCATTAATACTTAATGATTAGAGACACTAAAATTTAGTGACCAAGATCAACTATTGAGCATTAAAAATGCGATGTCTATTTCCCCTGCCGATAAGCTAATAACAATGTAATTACGATAGTGTTGTCGCGTTATTATGCGTATTAACACTCCCGATACTAATGATTATAAGGATGTACCCACGTGAATTTCTTATCAAGTTTTAAAGGCCGGATAATTACAGTAATTTTGTTACTGCTTATTACAACGCTAGCAATATCAAACTTTCTTTCGTATCGCCAACTCTCTTCGTTAATGAAAGAGAATATCGATAATTACTCAACTCTGAAAGTCAGCAGTACCTCTGAAAAAGTAAATGTTTGGTTTCAAACAATTAAGGATGGTTTGATTGGTACCGCCCCCGATTTTTCTTTACCACGTGATGATGACCAGATTAATTTGATGGTGCAGCAAATTAATGCTTCAACGAAAGCAACGGATATCCTAGTCGGTTTTGAAGATGGGCGATCTTATAGCGCGACTAGCGGCAGACATGATGCATCTGAATACGACCCTCGTGCACGAGGTTGGTATGAAGAGGCAAAACGTAAAGGCACAACGATTATTACACCTATGTACAAAGATGCATTTACAAAGAATTTATTAGTCAGTATTGCCGAACCATTTTACAGTAATGGTCAGCTACAAGGTGTACTACTTGCCGATATAGAACTTAATGTCTTAGAAGACATAGTTAAAGCATCTGCGTTTGATCATGCAACCACCAGTTTATTCGATGAAGTCGGTACTACGATTGCGTCTACGGATAAAATCGAAAACCCAGGTGAATCAAAGCTTGCTGATAACACTGCACTTACCCAATTACAGCAGCAAATGCTCGCAGAACAAAAAGGTAAACTAACTCATTCGGTTAATGGTAAAGAAAAAATTAGCTATTTTGAATCAGTTAAACTCGATAACCAATTAAGTTGGCATATATTAGTCACTCTGGACAAAGAAGCGCACCACGCCATCATTTCAGACAGCTTAGAAGATTCGCTTATCACTGCGATTATAATGACGCTTATTGTGACTTTGTTAATATTCATTTGTCTGAATAAACTCTATCAACCAATCATCGCACTAAAATCGACGGTTCAAGACCTGGCGCAAGGTAATGGTGATTTAACCCAGCGACTTGAAGTAACAAGTAAAGATGATTTAGGGCAGATTGCTGAAGCGGTAAATACCTTTATTGCTAATCTCCAAACAATCATGTTAGAAATATCGCAATCAACAACACATATTTCTAGCGGTATTGAGCAACTTAGATCCCATACAGAACACAATAATGCTGTATTAATTGACCACGCAAGTGAAACCGATCAGGTCGTTGTCGCAGTAACAGAAATGAGTTCGACCGCTGACAGTGTGGCTCAAAGTGCTGCGCAAAGTGCAACCTTCACACAAAAATCAACCGATGAGGCACACCAATCTAAAACGGTCGTTCAAGGTGCAGTAAACGGGGTTGCAGACTTAGTAAATGAAGTTGAAGCAATGGCGTTAAACATTCAAACTATGAATGAAGATACTCACAAAATTAGCTCAGTATTAAGTGTGATTGGTGAAATTGCAGATCAAACTAACCTACTCGCGCTTAATGCAGCGATTGAAGCGGCGCGTGCAGGTGAACAAGGTCGAGGCTTCGCAGTGGTTGCAGATGAAGTTAGAACGCTAGCGGCAAGAACCCAGCAAAGTACCTCAGAGATTAATGAGATGCTAACTCGCTTACGCAATGGTGCTGATACCGTTGTAAAAGCCATGGACACAACAAAATTGAGTTGTCAGCAAACCGCAGATACAACAGCAAGTGTGAATGTAAGTCTTGATTCTATGACAAATTCAGTGATGCAAATTAATGATCTCGGTATTCAAATTGCGACAGCTGCAGAAGAACAAAGCTCAGTAACAGAAGAGATTAACCGTAATATGACTATGATTCAAAATATGGTTTCTCAGTTAACCCAAAATGGTGAAAAAACCATGGACAGTACGCATACTCTGGCAAGCTCGAATGATCAACTTGTTGCCATTGTTGGACAGTTCAAGCTGCAATAATTTAAAAGGAAGAAATCAACCGTAACATGACGATGATCCAAAACATGGGCGACACACGTAATCTAGCTAATTGTAATGAACAATTATTGCCTATTGTAGGTCAATTCAAACTAAAGTAATCACAAGATAAAATATTAAACGTTGTGGTATTTCATAGCCACAACGTTTTCAATATCATCATAATCAAGAACTTCCCACCAAACTAACATTGCATAATCTTACAAAACCCTACCGAAACCCTCATGTGAATGATAAGATGTTCAAAAAACTGCCATAATCTGAATATATATTGGCAAATCAGCTGTATAGCAAAACTTTTAACTATTAAAGGGTATTGATTCACGTGGATTTTCTATCAAGTTTTAAAGGGCGAATAATATCTGTCATTATTCTGCTCTTAATAATCACCTTAACTATTTCTAACTTATTTTCTTATCGCCAGCTATCTTCTTCAATGTCGAGTAATATCAACGATTACTCTATATTAAAAGTGGATACCACATCGGCAAAGATTAATACGTGGTTTCAAACCATTAAAGAAGGTTTAATTGCGACTGCACCCGATTTTTCGCAAGTTCGTGATGACGAGCAATTACACCTTATGGTTCGACAAATCACCGCAGCCACCAAAGCCAGTGATATCTTAGTTGGTTTTGCTGATGGTCGCTCTTATGGCGCAGCAAGTGGTAAACGGGATTTAGCAAGTTACGATCCTCGTACTCGTGACTGGTATACTTTAGCACAACAAAAACGCACCACGATCGTGACAGCTATGTATAAGGATGCACTAACCAAGCAATTACTTATTAGTATTGCTTCACCGTTTTATAAAAATGGTCAACTTGAAGGTGTACTGCTTGCAGATATCGAGCTAGGCGTTTTAAATGATATGGTTCGTGCGTCTGCATTCGCCAACGCGATAACAAGTTTACACGATAACCAAGGCACGACAATCGCATCCACAGAGCAGATCCGTAACCCAGGACAAAGCAAGCTAGCGGATGAAATGGGTTATGCGCAACTACAACAAGAAATGCTCAGTAAAGATGAAGGTGTAACAAACTTCACTGTTAATGGTGCTGATAAAGTAAGTTACTTTGAAACCATCAAGCTAGATGACTCGATGAGCTGGCATTTACTCATCACTATTGATCAGTCTGCTCACTACGCCACAGTGCAAGAACTATTAGAAGACAGTATATTCAGTGCCCTGCTACTTATTATTGTTGCATCCGCTATCGTATATGCCGCACTTAATCGATTATACCGCCCAATTCTGGCATTAAAATCAACAGTTCAAGACCTTGCTCAAGGTAATGCAGATTTAACACAACGCTTAGCTGTAAACAGTAATGATGATTTAGGCCAGATAGCTGAAGCAGTAAATCGATTCGTAATCAACTTACAAGATATGATGTTAGAGATATCACAGTCGACAGATCATATTTCCTCAGGTATTGAGCAATTAAGATCGCAAACTGAACACAACAACACGGTATTAATCGATCATGCAAGTGAAACAGACCAAGTTGTTGTCGCAGTAACAGAAATGAGTTCAACCGCAGACAGTGTTGCTCAAAATGCGGCACAATCAGCAACCTTTACCCAGCAATCAGCAGACGAAGCGCATAAATCAAAAGCGGTTGTAGAAGGTGCTGTACACGGTGTTGCAGACTTAGTGAATGAAGTTGAAGCGATGGCGCTTAATATTCAAACAATGAATGAAGACACCCATAAAATCAGCACTGTATTAAGTGTGATTGGTGAGATTGCCGACCAAACTAACTTACTTGCACTGAATGCTGCAATTGAAGCCGCACGTGCTGGTGAGCAAGGTCGTGGTTTTGCGGTTGTAGCTGATGAAGTACGTACGCTAGCTGCACGTACACAACAAAGTACCTCTGAGATTAATGAAATGTTAGCCCGTCTACGTAACGGCGCAGACATGGTTGTTCGTGCTATGGACATCACCAAAGCCAGTTGTCAGCAAACAGCGACGACCACGGCAAGTGTTAATGATAACCTTGATTCAATGACTAACTCTGTCATGCAGATTAATGATCTAGGTATTCAAATAGCAACAGCAGCAGAAGAACAGAGCTCTGTAACGGAAGAAATCAACCGTAACATGACCATGATCCAAGCTATGGTTAATCAACTGACCGATAACGGTGAGAAAACCATGGACAGTACACGTAACTTAGCAAGTTCAAATGAACAGTTAGTCGCGATTGTTGGTCAGTTTAAGCTGAAATAAGACGTTGTAAGTAACAAACTCAGAGTACACGAACAAAAAAGGCCTTTAGTTAATACTAAAGGCCTTTTTATTAAGTTAAATTGTTAGTGCTAATTATTTAACCAACTGAGTTAATCGCATCTGTTAAGATAGTGACAACCACATCAATCTCTTTAGGCTGAATGATCAGTGGTGGTAACATGCGGATAGTCGAACCAAAACGCCCACCTAGTTCAATAATTAAACCACGACGTAATGCCGCTTGTTGAATGTCTTTCGCACGTTGACCATCTTGTGGAAAGTTACCTAACGCATCACGTTCGCCATTCGGATCAACAATCTCAATACCCAACATCAAACCACGGCCACGAACATCACCGATAACGTCACTTTCAATCGCTTCTAAGTCGTGTTTTAACTTAGCACCCATTGCACCCGCATGTAAATGCAGTTGCTCTTGCGCAAGATGACGCATTACCACCAATCCTGATGCCATTGCTAACTGGTTACCACGGAATGTACCTGCGTGAGCACCTGGTTGCCATGTATCAAAATCACTGTGATAAATGACAGCAGCTAATGGCTGACCGCCGCCTAAGGCTTTAGAAACAACAATCACATCCGGTTCAATATCAGCATGTTCAAATGCAAATACTTTACCCGTACGGCCCATCCCCGCTTGAATCTCATCAATGATAAGAACAATACCGTGACGTTTAGTAATATCACGTAAGCCTTTAAGCCATGTTGGATCTGCGGGTAATGAACCTGCTTCACCCTGCACTGCTTCAACGATGATAGCAGCTGGCTTAGCTACGCCCGATTCAGGATCGGTTAACATTGTTTCTAACTGGTAAAGGCTGGCTTTAATCCCTGTTTCACCTAGGCCATACGGACAGCGAGGTGCGTATGGGAATGGCATAATTTGCACATCCGCGCCCGTCATGCTCAATGCTGATTTAGGCCCTAAGTTACCCATCATTGCTAACGCTCCATGCGTCATACCATGATAAGCGCCTGAGAATGCCAGTATCGAACGACGGCCAGTAGCAATTTTAGCTAGCTTTAGTGCGGCTTCAACTGCATCTGAACCACAAGGGCTACACATTTGAATGCGTGCATTTTCAGCCATATTACCCGGTAGCAAATCCAATAATTGCGTCATAAACTGATCTTTAACAGGTGTCATCAGATCTAACGTTTGCATTGGTACTTCTGATTGCACAGCTTGTATCAAGGCTTCTGTAACATCAGGATGACTATGACCCAGTGCTAACGTACCAGCAGCTGCTAAACAATCAATAAAAATCTGTTGTTCAGTATCTTCAACAAAGATACCTTGGCCGCGTTTTAACGCAAATGGCAAACGACGCGGATAACTGCGTGCATTTGATTCACGCTGTTCTTGGCGTTGTAAATAGCTATTAGTCGCTAGCACACGTGCTGGCTGACTCAGAAACGAAGCAAGATTTAACGCAGCAGGCGTTTGTGGACGCATCACTGACTCATCATTATTCATTTCTGTCACATAATTTAAAACTTCGCTCACGTCGTTTCCAACCTTCTCTGATCTTTTATTCATAATTGCCACCTTGTGAAAGGTATCAGTCATATTGTTACTTACATTCGGCAAGATTAATCTTGACCCAACGTGGCCTTGAAATCCTGATAATCAAATTGATTCAGGGTTTCTATTTTGCCTTCAACACGCGTCCCATTAACGTCATCGCTAGCAATACGCTTATAGTAGATACTTGGCATTTTAAGGCCGTTAAACCAGTTCAGTTTCACCATGGTATAACCCGCTGAATCTTTAATAGTTAAACGATCGCCGACTTGTAGTTGCTGTGGAAAATTGGCTTCACCAAATATATCCCCTGCCAAACATGAACAGCTGCCAATAATGTAAGGATGTTCGCCATCTTCTGTTGCTTCAGCAAAACTCGCAGGCTCATTATAGATTAAGGTATCTAAACGATGTGCTTCTGTTGCGCTATCTACAATCGCGGTTTTTTTATCGTTTTCAACAACATCTAATACCGACACAACTAAATCTGTCGTATCAGTAATAACCGCTTCACCCGGTTCTAAATAAAGCTGTACTTGGTGCTTTTCAGCAAAAGCTTTAAGCGCTAATGCTAAGTCCGCCACAGGGTAACCCGGATAAGTGAAGAACAAACCACCGCCTAAGCTAACCCAAGATACTTGATTCAAATGCGCAGAAAACTGTTCTGAAATTGTGTTCAGGATAGTGTTATAAGCAACAAAATCCTTATTTTCACAATTCATGTGGAACATCAAACCATCAAGTTTAGACACTGTTTCAACAGTAAGACCCGCTTGTTTAACACCTAAACGAGAATAAGCGCGCGCAGGATCAGCAAGATCTTGTCCCGCATAACTCACTTCAGGGTTAATACGCAGACCAACGCTGCTCGCGGCATTAAGCAAAGGCTGCATGCGTTCGAGTTGTGATACCGAGTTAAAAATTATTTTATCGGCAATATCACGCACAGCAATCACGTCATCTTCGCTGTAACCTACGCTATAAGCATGTGTTTCACCGGGAAATGCTTCGTGACCGAGCTGAACTTCGTACGGCCCACTGCTTGTTGTACCGTCTAAATATTTACTGATGGTGTCGAAGGTTCCCCATGTCGAGAAACACTTCAACGCTAACACCAATTTTACACCAGAAAGATCTTTTAACTGCTTACAGATCTCAAGATTACGCAACAGTTTATCTTCGTGGATAATGAAATAAGGTGTTTTCAAAGACGCCAACATTATTTGCAATCCAACTCTTGAACTTCCCACGTTAGACCAATACGTGGCATCAATTCTAAGAAGTCATCTGGATTAAGCTGTTCTACGTTGAACAAACCAGCATCGCTCCACTTACCTTGGAAATAAAGTAGTGCGGCAGTGATTGCAGGAACGCCCGTTGTATAAGAAATCGCTTGATGCTCAACTTCTTTGTATGCTTCTTCGTGGTCACAGATGTTGTATACAAATACACTACGTGGCTTGCCAACTTTCGTACCACGTACCCATGTACCGATACAGGTTTTACCAGTGTAACCAGCAGCAAGTGATGTTGGATCCGGTAAGATCGCTTTCAATACTTTAAGCGGTTCAACAGTAATACCGTCAGTTGTCGTAACAGGTGTTTGGCTTAATAGACCGATATCACGCATTACGTTGAAGTAGTTTAGGTAGTTATCAGAGAACCCCATCCAGAATTCAATACGTTTTGCAGGAATGAATTCTGCCAATGAACGTACTTCATCGTGCGCCATTGAGTAAACTTTTTGTTGACCAACAACTGGGAAATCAAATTCCATTACACGGCTGTGGCAAGGCACTTGATGCCATTCTTTGTTCTCGTAGTAGAACGAATCACCTAAGATCTCTAACATATTTGTTTCTGGATCAAAGTTAGTTGCAAACCGTTGACCGTGATCACCCGCGTTTACATCCATTACGTCGATGCTGTCGATTTCATCAAACAAGTGCTTGTATGCATACGTTGCGAATACGCTTACTACGCCTGGATCAAAACCAGCACCAAGAATACCTGTGATACCGGCTTTTTCGAAATCGTCACGGAATGCCCATTGTGGATCATAAGCTTCAGGAACTTGTTGACCTTCACTGCATAAATCAGTTGCAACAGATGTGTCTAGGTAAGCCGTTTTAGTTGCTACACATGCAGCCATGATTGCTACGTTAACCCACGGAGGACCGGCGTTGATGACTAAATCTGGATTCACTTCTTCGATAAGAGCGATCAGTTCATCTTTGTTATCAACGTTGATTTCACGTGATACTAAGCTGCGAGTCTTGTCTTTTAAGTTGTCGCGGTGATGAACACTTGTGATGATCTTGTCACATTTAGCGATTGTACGTGAGGCGATTGTGATATCACCAAACACGTCATTATTTTGAGCACATTTATGCGCAATAACCCAACCAACACCACCAGCACCAATTTGTAATACAGACATATTTATTCCTTAAACTTATTCTTTTTTGTTATTTATTAATTAGCTTTTAGATTCAATATCTAAACAGCCTATCCTGTCACTAATTGGCGTATTCAAGAAACGCCAACCAGTATTATCTTTGCGTTGTCTACTTGATATAATCTTGCTCTGCAGCAAAATCAGCAATCTTGGTAAACAGACTTTCAAAATCACTTAACTGCAAGCATGGATTCAAAATCGTCAGTTTCAGGCAGGTATAACCATTAATTTTGGTTTCACCTAAGACAGCTTGCCCTGCGGTTAACAAATCTAAACGTAAACGCTGATTGATCATGCTGATTTCTTCTTCATGCTCAATGCTTACATCGCTGTTTGTAGATAAATGGTTATACCTAAATAATACGGTGCTTAATTGCGGTTGCGCCAACAGTTCAAATTTGTCTGTCGCTGTCACTAACGCTGCCACATCTTGAGTCAGACTGATTAGGTGATCGTACATTGCACCAAACTTGTCCGTACCCAAAGCCTGCATAGACATTAGTAGTTTTAACGCATCAAAACGCTTTGTCGTGGCAATCGATTTGTCCACCAAGTTTGGTAGTTCATCGGTTTCTCGATTAAGGTAGTCAGCATGATGTAACAAGTATTTAAAATTGTGGTTATCACGAATAAGCAATGCGCCACAACTAATAGGTTGGAAGAACAACTTGTGAAAATCGGTACTAATCGAATCCGCCAGCTCAATACCAGCCAAACGATCTTTGTGTGAACTCAAGATCAATGCACCACCGTATGCGCCATCAACGTGGAACCACATATTATGCTGTTCGCTGATAGCCGCAATCGCTTGCAGATCATCAATTGCACCAAGGTCTGTCGTACCTGCCGTACCAACCACACAGAATGGGATCAAGTCTTGCGACTGTAGATCGGCAATCGTTGCAGTTAGCGCGTTCATATCTAAGCAACCAAACTCGTCAGTCGCCACAGTAACCACGGCTCGTTCACCCAGTCCCATTAACGAGGCTGACTTTTGCACGGTAAAATGACTTGTCTGTGAACACAGAATCCGCAACTTTTTCGCGTAACTTGGTAAACCGTCCTTCTGAACGCTTTCACCGGAGATCTGTTCTACCGCACGGTCACGAGCCAATAACAGACCCATTAAGTTACTTTGTGTACCACCACTGGTAAACACACCATCAGCACCATTATGTGTCGCCGACTCCACAAGATCATAACCAAACAATTCACATAACCAATCTGTCATTTTCTGTTCTACATAGGTAGCAGAAGACGCTTGGTCCCATGAGTCCATAGATTGATTTAATGCAGATATAATCGTTTCAGCAGCCAGAGCAGGGATTAACGGTGGCGTGTGTAAATGCGCAATACAATGCGGGTGTTGCACAATAATTGCGTTTTTACCAATGAGATTCACATTATTTGAAATGATCTCAGCAAGAGGTGCAATCGGTGCTTTACCAATTGGCATTGCCATGATTTGTTCATTTAATTGCGCAGGTTCAAGCCCTGAATACGGTGCGTCAATAGCAGTAAACATCGCTGATAATTCGCGTGCTGAATGCTCGATAGCGTTAAGGTAATGCGGCTGTGCTTTAGGATCTAGATGTATAAATACATCAGACCAATCGTTGTTTTGGTTTTGGTTTGAGTTTTTCATCATTCTTCAAATTTTAAATAAAAAAATGCATATTCGAATGCTAAATCACGCTAAAAACGGTTTAAACAAGCGAACAGGTAAGCTGCGCTGGGCAACAGATAGAAAATGCTAAATTTTAGGCAAAGCGGTAAAGCACTTGCGCTAATCAGAGATCAGAAGTACGGTAGGGAAATACGAAATGTGTGATTAATGGTTTCTATCACTGTATTTTAAAGTCCATATAAAAACAAAATAATCGAGGAGCTCGATTTAATGGCGACAATGTAATTTAAATGTAATTTAGATGCAAGCAGTTTATGTCGCATTTATTATAAATTAATCTGTAAATACAAGATTACTTAGTTATAACAACCAGAGCAATAACAAGCTATAAACATATTTAAGATGTTTTAACGCGTAAATGCTGGCACTTTAAAGTAGCTTGGCAGATCGAACGGTGTTGTAGTAGCAACGAGTTTAAACGGTTTAAGCTCCTCTGTCGGATAAAACATTTGATCTAATGTCGCTTGTTGCTGAAAACGGAAATAAAGATTATCGACTTCTTGATAGAATTGCTTGCTACTGGTCTCACTCAATAAACGACTCGCAGAATAAAATGGATAATTAGTCCCTGTATGTGAAGAGATCGCCTCCGCTATAAAACGCTTATTGACCCTCACTAATGTTTGGAGCATTGGTCCATCAGAACGCCATTTAATAGGTCTGTTCACAACAAAGTAAAACTGATTACCTTGCCCTAGTCTAATCAAAGACAGTTTTTCTAATTCACGCAAATATAAATATATATCCGTTTGCTGTAAATTATTTTGTGACGCTATCGTTTTTAAGTCAAAGTCACTCACCAGCAACATAAAAAATGACATCAGACCCGGATTACCCACCAGCGCAGATTCAATTTCTATAGACAGAACGGTCGGTTCTGTAGGGCTATTACTGGATAACTCTACTAAATCCGTAAAATTGACCCCAATCACTTTACAGATATCCATCAACCGACTTAGCTTACAGTCTTGATCTTTAAATAACCGTTTAATGGTGGGTTCTGACGTATTCATCAACTCAGCAAGATCGCGATAACGCAGCCCTTGTGACTTTAAAACTTGCTTAAGCGTACTAAATAGCCCAGTACGTTGTCGTTGTTCATCCATAATCTGATCCTAAACTTAACAATAAGTATCAATTCCTAATACTCAATTAGGCAATAGTTGTGTCGCGCTCAACTATTGATAACCTAATTAGCGTACTTAATCAACAAACTAAAGGAACTGAGCCATGAGTAACTGGAATAAAATAAAGAAAACAACGTTAGCCCTATCTATTATTACAGCATCCCTAACAAGCTACGCAGTTAATGCTAAACAGCCCGTATGGACAATAAATAATTTAGATCAACCAGAGTCTGTGGTAACCAGTATTGATGGACAATTTATCTATATCAGTAATATTAATGGCCAGCCTATGGAACTCAATGGTCAAGGTTACATCAGTATCGCAAATGCAAACGGTAAGATGCTTAATCAGCATTGGCTTAAAGGGTTAGATGCGCCAAAAGGCTTAGCACTATCCGGTCAGCATTTATATGTCGCTGATATGCAAAAACTAGTAAAGATAAATACCAGCACAGGCAAGGTAGAAAATACATACAAAGCACCAAACGCTAAAATGCTAAACGATGTAACGGCCACTACTGATGGTACGATTTATGTGAGCGATTTACTTGAAGGCACAATTTATCGTCTCAAGAATGGTAAGTTTGAAGCTTGGTTTAAAAGCAGCGCATTACCCCACCCTAACGGCTTATATGCACAGCAAGGTGAGTTATTAATTGGTAGCTGGGGTAAAGGAATGAACAGCGACTTTTCGACCGCCGAACTCGGTTCACTATTACGATTAAACATTTCAGAACAGCAATTATCAACAGTGCCAACCGGATACAAACTCGGTAACCTCGATGGTGTTATTATGACAACGGACGAGTCTATCTATGTCAGTGACTGGCTTTCAGGTGAGTTGTTTAAACTACAAGGAAAAGAACGTAAATTGGTTTTAAGTTTAAAACTGGGTTTAGCGGATATAGGCGTGAACAAGCAATATCTATTCACACCGATGATGATGGACAATGAAGTTAATGCATGGAAACTAAGTGATTTTTAATCCGTTAATTCAAAGCTATACAGTGCGCCTTTGTCAGGATTGACCTCGCTTTCTTGGCCATTAATAATAATGGCCAATTTATGTATACCTAAATGAAATACACGGGTACTGATCACTTTAAAGCTTTGATGGCGGCCTATCTGTTCTTGTGCATTAGTGTCTATTATTCTCTCACTGATTTTAAACACTTTACGGGCTAAGTTGCCATTCTTCTTGAGATAATATAGTCCGTATTCCAAACGTAATTTTTGAGGTTGTTGGCTGGTATTTTCAATCGAAAAGTTAAATTTAAGCTTATCTCCCACTTTTACAACAGGCGTGGTGATAGCCATTGCGGTGAGTTTTATCTGATCTTGCTGAAAGCCAAACAGCGCCATAATCTCTGGCTGTGCTTGCTTGAGTAAAGTCCGACACGCATGTTTAACGAGTTTGTCCGTCAGTTCATTGTCACCTAGCCACTGCGTTGCTATTTGTACTACTACATCGCTGTTATCTTTAGCAATGTCATTGAGGTTATTCGCCACACTGCGCCTCACAACTTCACAGTCATCTTGTTTCAATGCAGTTAAAATAGCTAACAAAGGCGTCGGATCTTTTTTAAATGCAGGTAATGCCATCGCCCAAGGTAATCTCGGTCGTGAACCTTCGCTGGCTAAGCGGCGGACATGGCGACTCTCATGTGCAGTCCATGCCAACATCTGCGCTAACATCTGCGTCGGATAACGTATAATGAAAGGCCTAACCGCAAATTCACAACTGGTATATTGAGTTACAAATTCAAAGCCATCAACAGCAGTGTCATAATCATCAAGCCCATACATTTCGATATAAGCAGGCAGGCACATATACTCAAGACTTTGCTCTTTAATCCCCTCAGCCCTCAATTCGAGAATAATGCGTTTAAGCACTACAACTGCATCACTAAAATCAACGGGCATAAAATAATGAAGGACTTCCGCCGTATGATGCATACGCTGCTTTAGTTCATATTCCACGAAGCTATCATTAAAGATCATTTGGTGAAACTTAACTGAATCAAAGTCAGGTAACACCTTCGTTAGTACACCCGAGAATTGCTCATAAAATGCAGTGCAATAAACGTCCTTAAATAACTCAGCCATAAATAAACTTTCATCCTAATGGTAATCAATGCGGCGATTGATAAAACTGTATAGATAAAACTATATAGCAAGAGTGGAATAATTTAAATGATTTGGACTAGTGTGATAACTAAAATCCCCAACTGAAAGCATTTCGCATATCTGGTAAATTTTTGTTATGAAATCCTTGTTTATTAGCCATGGTATTTTTCCTTATGTGTTATCCGTTTAGTCCTTGCAGACCCGATAACGCTACTTTGCCAAAATCCATACATATCGTCCAATTGATAATTTATATAGCATTCATTGTTTATAAGAATGTAATTTAATAATGCAACTAATCATCCATACTAAATTGTCTATGGCTGACCAGTCGTTCGAGTTAATGCCGTAACGACGCTTACTGCAAAAATCATGTAATTCTGTATACACAAAATCAAATAAGCACAAATATTGTATTTTAAATACCATAAAAATTTGTAAGGGAGCATAATTTTCATTATGGTTACACTAATGAAAAGTATTAGGCAAAATTACGTGTAATACACAGCTAGCAATAATTACTTAAAAACGAGTCTTCTACATGTTAAATAGAAATGTCAGCAAGGGTTTTACACTAATAGAACTCGTTATCGTGATTATAATTTTGGGTATACTGACCGCTACGGCAATCCCTAAATTTATTGATATTTCAAGAGATGCGCGTATTAGTGTTTTAGAGTCAATTGCGGGGAGCATGAGAAGTGTTTCTTCTTCAGTGCACATGAAAGGTATAATACAGAACACGCCAGATACAGGACCAGATTCGCTAAGGGCTATCCAAACTAATTTAGGACCGGTTGATTCATGGTATAAATACCCTGAAAGCAAAGGCGAACAAGGTGTTGGTCTTGGAATTGTTGAATTAATATCCCTCGACGCTGAAGACATACAAGTTTTTAGCGAAGACAGATCAGATCCAGATTGCTGGTTTATTAAGGTAGGTTATGATGAATCCGTTTGTTATGTTCAATATAAAGAAGCATGCAGTAGCAGTATTCCCCCAGAAATACCTGTAGATTCAACGGGTTGCTAATGCGGCGTAGCAGCATCTAAAAATAGGTTTGGATGGGCATACCTGAACCTGATGGTGCAGATTACCGCTGTAGCATTGAAATTATAGGGATGGAAGTTTTATTTACCTCAAGACTTAAAGTGTGAATTTGACATATTATCAGCTTACTTCCCTCACCATTAGCACCGAATTAACCGCTACTTAATAATACTCCCTGTCAAATAATGAATATATCAATAATAAATTGAATCATTTGATCATCATGTGTATCTTGTTTTTATTATAAAATTAAGACAATTTTAATCGTAATAATGGTAATAAGCCATTAGCGAGCTTGGAGTATTTTTAAATGAATAGCATTGATACATTTGTAAAAAACTGGGGCAGTAAAAACGCCATGGTACCAATAAATACTCAGGATATTGCAGAGCTTGAATCAAAATTACAGGGTATTTTACCTGACTCATATAAATATTTAATATCTACATACGGCTTAGTTCACACGCCAAATGTATTAACTAAAATTTGCGATTTGAATTCCGATATTTCTGAAGTACAAGATTTCTTAAGCCTGGAAGATGTCGCTTCACTATCACAGCTATATGAAATGGGCGGTATGCCAAAGGGCCATATTTTATTTGCGTCAGATTGTAAGGGCAACATGTTTTGTTTCAAACTTAGCGATTGTGCAAATCAACAAACAGATGCGCCAGTATGGTTTTTTAACTATGCTGCTTGCAGTGTTACGCAAGTATCTAATTCTTTCACCGAATGGCTCGATGAGTTCAACGAACTTTAAGAGAGCCTACAATAAAGTGAGTAATATCTATCAATATTGATAGATATTACCTCCAAGAATTTGGATTTACAATTTTTCAATCGCATTGTTAAACTTCAAGCTTTCTATTTTTTGAAGCGTGACCTTTCCATCACCACTATCTCTATGATCTTCAACTAAATATGAGTTACCACTTAATTTAGTTATTGTATAGTTGCCTACATCACCAGAAAATATAACGGTATTACTACCAGAATTCCCTGTAATATTATTGTCGAGTTCATTCACAACAACATTCGTGTTTTTATTGCCCGTTAAACTGACGTCTTTTAGGTATCGAGAATGGTTTGTGTAAGGCTTTAACTCATTATATCTAAGGCTGAATGTCCCATCGAAACTTTCATCTATTCGAGCATTGTAAGTTAAATAAGGGTGAAAAAAATCCCCTATTAGAGCAGCACCTAAAGGATCTTTTGTTTTAATATCAGCCCTTGTTTTTGCAAGATATATTCCCCACATTCCTCCGCTGTTCAAGTCTTTCTTTTTCCAAGCGCCCCATAAACCATAATAAGAGTCGATAGCAGCTGCAAGATATTCCTGAGATAAACTATTTTCTGTTGTGAGTTCTACAATCCAGTCTTTATTGTCATTGCCCAAACCCCATATACCATCTGTCATTGCCCCGACTTGTGCGCTTCGAATATCGCTTTGATATGCAGGTAGTGAACCTATAAACTCTTCATTTTGGTCAACACCAATACCTGTGTCATGAACCATATGCAAAATTTCTTCAAATGTTGCATCTCGGTGTTTATAATCTTGCTTGATATACCACTCATCTCCTTCAACTTGTATCTCATTTTGATAGAGCGGTTGACCATCTAATTCAGCTGCCGGATTCTTCCCATCATCACTTCCATTTAGTAATAGTAACGTCGCACCATTCCCTGCCATTTTATTAGCAACCGAAGACTTATCACTCCCATACTTAGATGAAGTATAATTCGTTAAGTAATGAGCTAGAACCGAACGAGCTCTGACTATTTGGTTATTGCTTAACTGATCTTGAGCAATAATATGTATTGGCTGTCCATTTGGTGCAATGACAGAAGTGTATCGATCAAACCTAAGCGCTTTCGTATATTTGTCTGAAAGCGCTTTAGGTACTGATGAAATACCAACTACTATCACTGGTGATGAAGAACTAGAACTAGAACTAGAACTAGAACTAGAACTAGAACTAGTGTTACAGCCAACTAATAAAAAAGTAATAATCACTGCGGCTATACTCGATTTTTTTATTCCCATAAGAGTATTCTCGTTTATGTAAAATTCGAAATGAAAATATCAAAAATCAAATAAGCATTCTGTATTAGATCTCTTACTTTTACACACACATACATATCTTATACACACTCTGACACACGATTAATCACGTTTAGAGGCTTGATAACACCCATTTATTTCTATTGTTTATTTGTAGTTTGCTTATAAAAAAATGAATAACTCTTCGTACAACTAAGGAGCAAGAAAGAAAATATTACACCCGAGTACTGGCTAAACTCACGCCAAAACTAACAAAGAGTCCACCGCTGACATAGTTTAACCACTTCGCTATTTTAGGTGTTGTCAGCAACGCTTTAAGCTTCGTAGCAAAAAGAATGACTACAAGGAACCAGCTAGCCACAACCAACGCCTGAACAAGCCCTAGCATCATGCTTTGTTCTAAAATATGTTGTGGCGAAATAAATTGGGGGAAGATAGACAAATAGAACAACACAATCTTGGGATTGAGTAAATTGGTTAACAATCCTTTTGTAAAGCTACTGAGTAAAGACGGATTAATCGCGCGTTTATTCGGATCTAATGTTAATTCAGACAGCATTAGGCCGTTTTTGATATTACTCACACCTAGCCACAGTAAATAACCGACCCCGAGCCATTTAAAGAGATTAAAAGCCACAGCAGACTGTGACAGTAACAGGCTTAACCCTTGTGCTGATACAAAAGCATGAATCAGAAAACCAAAACCGACACCGACTATATTAACGAACGCAAATCGCTTTCCCTGGGCCAATGAGGTATACAAAATGAGCAGTGCATTGGGACCAGGGATTATGGCCAATAAAAAAACAATGCCAGCAAAGGCCATTAAAGTATTAATCGTCATTTTTGAATCCTAATAAAAGTCTCAGCAACATGCTAAATAAGCATGTGTAAAAGCGTATTATAGTGACATTAATAACTAAATAGCGAGTGACGATTAACTCTATCCACCAGTACTCAGCAGACAATCAGGCTTGTGTCATGGATTAAAAACCTAACAACCTTCAGTCCTTCCTTCCGTTATAACACTAAATACCTTTATTTTTCGGATGAAGTGTTGCAACTGGTATGACCTCACGTACAATATTGTTGAAATGTTACTCTAAGCATATGGACTTGAAATGAATGATTTTTTAATAAATGAAGTAGACGTTTATTGCCAAGATGGTTGCAAACTTTCCGCCACTCTTTTCAAACCCAAAAGTGAGGTGAAAGCGGCAGTATTGATCGGCCCTGCTACAGGAATAACACAACAGTTTTACAAAAGTTTCGCCAGTTTTTTAGCCCAGCATGGATATGCAGTAATAACCTTTGATAACCGAGGCATTGGAAAGTCACTATCGGGTAAAATCAGTGCCAGTACCGCATCATTGCAGTGTTGGGGCGAGCAAGATATGCCCGCAGTCCTTGAATTTCTTAAAACAACCTATCCAGACAGCGCTTATCACCTGATTGGCCACAGCGCCGGTGGGCAACTAGTCGGCTTAATGCATAACGCAAAAGATCTCAGTTCAATCTTCACTTTTGCCAGTTCTTCTGGCCGATTAAAGAATATGAAAATGCCTTATGCTTTAAAAGCACAATTCTTTATGAACCTGTTCATCCCAATGAGTAACCTGATTTTCGGCCATACAAAATCGCAGTTACTAGGCATGGGAGAACCCTTGCCTAAAGCTGTTGCCCAGCAATGGCGTCATTGGTGTAATGGACAAGGTTATGTGAAGACAGCCTTTGGAAAATCGATACATAATCACCTGTACAATACACTTTCAACGCCTTCCCTATGGGTAAACGCCACCGATGATGACATCGCCATTGATGCTAATGTCGCTGATATGCTGGCCGTTTTTGAAAATATGAACGCAGAAACAATGACCTTATCACCTGAAGCATGTAATTTAAGTGAAATCGGCCACATGAAGTTTTTTAGTCGCAAGGCCTGTCATCTATGGCAGCACCCTTTAACTTGGTTGGAAAACAATGCTCCCTCGCTGTAGATTGAAGCATTTTAATATAACAAATAATCCCCAACCTTAAACAAGATTAGGGATTATAGCCTGGCGGTAGGATCGCTGAAGTTTTATGGAGTGATTAGTCTTTTTACAATGTTGTTATTGCTACTCTTGCCATGATTTACTGTTATGCCATGATGACCACCAATTACCGAGATCTTTTTGTTCATGGCTTAACTCAAATACGTCATCTTCAGGTGTTGCTGTACTTTGTCCTGCAGTTATTATCCAACGACCTTTTTCGGTTTTTTTCGCATTCATTAAATCGATCAAGGAGTCAGTCGTGGTCGATGCAGAAAAGCCACTACTTATATCTTTAGCATCAAACGCCATTTGCCATAAATACCAAAGTCGGCCATTCACATGCTTCTGACCTAGTTTTTTATATTCATTTGTATGAATCCAAGGCGTTTTAAGATAACTGATTGCTGCAATATCTCGCTCTGGAGTATTTAAACCACCATAATAAACACCCGAAACACCTGAGAATCCGTCACTAGTGCTAGATACGTCATAAAAGGCAATTGCAACGTTATCTAAAGCAAGTTGTTCGGCAATCGATCGGTTGATCTCTTCATTCCAAGGTCGTCCAGAATAACCAGGATTGTAGTAGCCAGATAAACCTGTGGCTAATGCAGCCTCTCTATCTGTGTCCCTATGCTCTGTAGCCGTTGTAACCAGTGCTTTTGCCGGATGCTCATCCCAGTAATCATCAGCTACGTTTGCCCCCGCCCAGTATGGGTCAATCAGCGCCAACCTATCAGGAATTAAAGCCGCACTATTCTTGTTTTCACTTAAAATATAAGCCGCCCCATGCACCATCTGGCTTCCAAGAGAGTGACCTGCAAGTCTAAACTCATTATCATCCATTTCATCAAGTGCACTCTCCAAAATTTCCGCCAATATAACTGACATAGGTTTAGTCGGGTTATTTACGTCTTGGCGATCATATTCCCACACATCCTCTGGCTTAATCGGTTTATCCTGACGTGCAGAACCCGTTAGTGAATAAGGTGATACGGCATAACGCATTTGAATTGTATTCCAAATCTTAGACTCAGCCTTATAGGGTACAGCAGCTCCGACTGAAGATTTTGCATTATCATCATCATCCGCTATCTGATTCCAATAGAATGCGCCAAAGTTCCAGCTCTTATCTTTCCAAATACTCACGAGATCCATAGTTTCAGTCATTCCACTGGAAAATCCTGAGGTTTCACTGTTAACAAAATGGTTAAAACCTTCCCGTCTATAGTCTGCAACAACACTTTCTTGCTGCCAGCCGTGAGCATAAATTAAAGTATCATTTTCAGGAGCATAGTAAGATTTATCAATTTCTCGCCCCGGGATATATTTAACTGCATCCGTTGAATTTTTAAACCAATATAAACCGTAATCTACATCCGTAGTTTTGAACGTCCATGTTAACTCTTTAGCAGGAGTGCTTAACACAGCACCGTCGGCAGATTTTATACTTTCAGAAATAGTTACTTGATATTCATAGCCTGGTTTTAGGCCATTCCAGTTAGGCTTACTTTCCGTATAGTAAGCAAATGTCGAGCGATCTAAATAAGGTTTATAAGCAGGTTTAAAAGTAAGACTTTTATTGTCAGTACTTAGAACCCAATTACCACTAATTATATTATTATTATTGAGCTCAGAATCTGCAAAAGGGGTATCTTCCATATGCAGCCTTTTAATTTGAACTGTACTATCTGTAATTGAGACAGGATCAACCTCGTTGTCAAATTCAATAACTACATAGCTATGTATTTCTACATTTTCTTCAGTGAAGTTATTGGAAAAGGCATTTTCATAATTTTGGCTTTTATCAAAATGTCCTTTGTCGTAATAATGCCCTGTTATATAAATTGGTTGTTTAACATCTGGTTCATTAATATCTGATTTATTAACGTCTAACTTATCATCCCATTCACAACCTGCCAGTGAAAGTATAATGGCGATAAAAAATGACATTCTTATTGTGTTCATATATTCCCTCTGGGTAATTTAAATAATGTAAAGAAACATGACTTTTTCATTAAGCTTTTTAATACAAACTAAAAACTAAAAACTAAAAAAGTTAAGACGATATTGATATAAACGTTCCGCTTTATAAACCTGCCAATCTTCATCATTCATGGTTTTCTTTGATGTTGCTCGTTCATTAGCAAGTGTTACCTCAAGTTCATTTAATCCTTGCTGATAATCCGTTATTTCTTGCTCTTGCTTATCAACTTGCTGATCTCTGTTAACAATGGACTGTTGCTCGTTAGCAGTAAGATATTGCGAAGCCAATTTAGCCTTAATTCTAGCTGTTTCATCTTCAGGCATAGACCGTGGAATTAACGCTAACGCTTCTTCGTACTTCGCAATATCAGAACTTAACGCAAAGCTATCTAGGTCAACATCCCGCTCTGCCAACATACTATTATATTCATTGATAAAGTCATCAGCATTCTGAGCCTGATTAAATCTATTTTCAGGGTCTGCTAGCGCTAAACGGTAGTCATAATAAGCATCTTGATGCTGAAATAACTGCGCTGCATCCTTACCCCACACCTGCTCTCTAATCGCTTTAACATTGGCAATTTTATCCGCCAAACTTGCATCCTGACTGATTAACGATTCCCCCATCAAACGTTGCTCTTCCTGCTGCTTCACAGGAAAGTTAACTAACAATTGATAACGATCATCGTCAAGTAGCAACCGCTGTTTAGCTAACAGCTCATCACAATTGTTATGCCTGCGACATTGCTGCCAAAATGACGTTATCGCCGTCATTAACGTTTGACCTTGTGCGTCTTTCAATAAGGTATCTTGCTCGGGCATACCTTCATTAACTTGCATCTGCTCTTTAGCTTGATTCGATGCAATTTCTGTCGATTGTATTGCTGAATGAACCATTTCAGATGATGCAGGTATCGAACTTTCTTGCTTCTCTGCATTCAATTCATTTTCATTGATGATGAAAAAATAAACGCTGCCAATAAAGGCAACGCTTATTAATAGTAATGTTAATCGCATTAACGAATCACTGCTTTAACAGGAAAATGGTCTGATAAATTCCAATGTTTCCATAAACTAGCAACCGTTGTACGCGGTATTTTGACTGTATTTATGTTCTCGTTTCGCTTAGCAAACTCGTTACTAACAACAACATAATCAAGATATTCGATGTTTTCACCACCCGATAGAGCACTACCTGCATAGGCATTAATACGCGGGTCGAACGTTGACTCTGTATAACCCGCATATTGCGGTTCATCAGCGCTAAGGTTCATAAACATCTGTTGATAGTCAGTTGGGAATTTAAGCTTATTCACATTAAAATCACCACCATAGACGACAGTATCAGTGGCTGGGATATTCTGTGCCTGTGCAAAATCACGCATCTGGCGGAATTGACGTTGACGATATTCACGTGCGGTATCTGTATCAAACGACGCGGTATGCGTTGCTAATAAATGGTACGCTTTACCATTTTTAATTACTTCAGCATAGTTTACGCCTTTATCTGCAAAGCAGTCTGTACCAGAGCAATCAGGATAAACATACTGTCCTTCATTAACAATTGGATAGCGACTCACAATCATTACACCACCATCGTAAACATTAATCCCAGAGTAATCTAACATCTTAGTTTGATACGGGTATTCTTTAGCAAGATCACGCAAAAATTCATCACGACCAGAAGCAAATACTTCCTGTAGCATGAGTACATCGTAGCCTTTTAAATGTTTCGGTATTTCCTGAAAACGGTCACCGATGTGCTTTGCAATCACAGGCAGAGCCCAGACGTTATATGACATGACTTTGAGTGTATCAGCGTCAGCTACAGGCTTCTCATCAATTTTCTGCGGGGTGATAGTGTAATAAATATCATCATAACGACCAGTCGCACTCGCTTTAAACGCGATTTCAGTAGTGTTACTGCTACTGTTATACTGCGATTGATAACGGTAAGTATCACGATCATCCGCCCAATTTAGCGCAACATCATTGGCACTAGCACCATGATCAAGTGTTGATTTATACCAATATCCTTTCACTTGTTGTAGCAACGACAGCGACTCGCCATTTTCATTCGTTACAAGCGTTTCAAACTGATAAGTATCACCAGACTTAACCCCTTCCCAACGATTAAAACTTAATACCATTTTAGTTTCCCATGGTTTAAGTGTCTGTACATGTTGTTGCCACTCAGCGCCTTCTTCAAGTAAATCTGAACCGGTATGGTTAACTTGAATCGACATAGCTTGGTTTGAGTTATTAGTAAGGTAGATATCACTGTCGGCAAGTGCAGACGCACTCATAACACAAGTGAGGCAAGTGGTTGTTATTACATTTTTTAGTATATTCACATCAAATCCTTTGATTGTTGTTACAGCGAATATGAGGTTAAGTTAAGAATATGACATTTAAAATACAATAATATTAAATATTTAGCTGGGATCACAATTAAACATAAACATATATAAAAAGCGTGATCGCTGATAATAAACACCAAAGTAAGAACAAAAATAATCCGCTTTATCACTTCACCTTAAACCAACCACGGATCACACTTATATCACTTTCTATATAAGTTTCGCTCAAGAAATAACATGTAGAACTGTAAGATTATTTATACGAAATGAAAAATGTATTTACGATAATGACATTTTTTTCACTCAAACAGTTTATAATGCGGTTAAATTTGACCTTTAATCAATAAATTATACGGAGAATCATGAGTAAAGTTTCTATCTTTATAAAAGGCATGGCGATGGGTGCAGCAGACGTTGTCCCTGGTGTTTCAGGCGGTACAATTGCCTTCATTACCGGCATTTACGATACTCTGTTAGGCAGTATTAGTCGCATTACTCCAAGCCTAATCGGTATGATCAGAAAGGATGGTCTAAAAGCGACTTTTGATTACATTAATGGCACATTCTTAATCGTGTTACTGGCGGGTATTCTGACGAGTATCTTTACGTTAGCGCGTGTTATCACTTGGATGCTCAACACGCACCCTATTCCACTGTGGTCTTTCTTCTTTGGTTTAATCGTCATCTCAGTAAACCACATGTTTAAACAGATCGAATTTTGGAAAATAAGCCGTTTTATAGCTGTCATCGCTGGTATTGGTTTTGCTTATAGCATTACCGTGCTGCAACCGCTTAACCTTGAGCCGACATCGATCAATATCTTACTTGCAGGGTCTATTGCGATCTGTGCAATGATCTTACCGGGTATTTCAGGTAGTTTTATCCTGTTGATGTTAGGCATGTATGCACCAATTCTTGCGGCTGCCAAGTCTATCGACATTGTCACGCTAGGTACGTTTGCCGCAGGTTGTGTCATTGGTATCCTGACTTTCTCGCACGTGCTGACGTGGGTACTAAAACACTACCGCGATATCGCTTTGACGTTTTTAACCGGACTAATGATAGGTACGCTTGGTAAAGTATGGCCATGGAAAGAAACGTTAACATGGCGAACGAATTCAAGTGGCCTTGAAGTGCCATTATTAGAACGTAATCTTTCACCATTTAGCTTTGAGCAAGTAACGGGCCAGCCAGCATTATTAGCGTATGCTATCGTGGCAATGCTTGCAGCTATTATTCTTATCTTGGCGTTAGAAAAGACCGCAGAAAAAGCATCTTAACAATATCTGTTCTATATCAAGAACAAAAATACGGCCGTTAATTCAGCCGTATTTACAACTACCGCAACCAGTGAAACGCTATGAAGGTGAACGATTATATTTAATGACTATGAGCCCTTACTAGCATCATTAATTCGTTCCAACGCTTTAATACGGCGTTGTTGTTGAGAAGAAAAGCTCACTTCACGTAATTCTGTTATCGCTGACTCTAGCTCCTCCTTCGTTAAGCTATCATCAGTCATTAACGCTTGTCGTTCATTTAAATAGTTATTAACGTCTGTGTTAAACACCTCGTTCTTTGCATCTAATTCAGCCAAACGTTGTGCTCCTTCGGCCCCTACCAGTTCTTGGCGTATCAAATACTGTTCTTGAGGACCCATGCCTTCTGTATTTACCAACGACCCCATTAAGGCCGCATTTTTATACGCTACCTGTTCTTCTTCTGGAAGTAACTGTAATTCTTGTTGCCACAGTACATTAAACTCCTCTTCTGACGCTGTAGCTTGCTGAAGTTCTAGTTTTTTCAATGTCATCATTCTTAATTGATTTTCTTCTTCGAACAGATTTTTTTGTTGTTCTGCTGTAAAAAACTTAAGCTGAGCAGCAAGTAATTGATCATTTAACGCAATCAAATCTTCTAAACCAAACTCAGCAGAACTAGCATTAGATTCTAGTGTCTGTAAATAGGTTTTATAGTTAATATATTGCTGAAATAGTGCCTTATCTATTTGTGAGTCAGCAGGACGTTGCGAATTAAACTGTATAAATTTATCTTGTAAAGCATCTAATTCAGTCTCTTCTAAACCAGATAAAAAATACTCAAACGTATCACGATGAGATGTTGAATCAATAGCCGTGTCCAACTGCGATTTAGACTGTAACGATGACGTTTGTATTTGCTTATTAGTGTTATTCGAATAGATAAAAATCGCAGTAACGACTGCAATTAAAACTACCGACGTTAATGCGATTTTTTTCATGTCTATAAGCCTTGTAATTGTAAACGGTTAGCGTGTTGACGATATAAGGTTTTTGGATCCGTCTCAAACAGATGATGAATACCAAATGTATGATTAATTTCATCGACATGATTCATTTTATAATCATCCCGAATTACTTTACCTAAATGCGAACTGCACGCTGATACTAGACCATCACTAGGCTCACTAAAAGCAGACCCAGTCAAAACAAGTGCCGCATCAAGTGGGTCTAACAAATTAGTGAAATTAGCGGAACCACTCCATGAATAATAATAAATACCATTATCAGCCAGATACTCACCTTCACCACACTCTGTTGTAGGAATACCTTCTGGATATGATTGGTTAAATTCTAACGATCTTTTAGTTGTTAACGATTCTAATGCCGCAATTGGATCTTGTGGTAAGTCATTATCACCAGAAAGGAAGTTGATTAGGTCACTAAAAGCAGCAGTGATCGTAACAGCTAACTCTTCAGGTATTGAACCTTCTGGTACTTCTTCACGTATGATATCAATAATAATTGAACCTTTATTAACACCGCCAATACTGGTTACTGATGCCACATATTGCGGCGCAACCGATGCCACATAACGTGCTGTAGGCCCACCATGACTATGCCCAATTAAATTAACTTTATCTGCTCCTGTAGCAGCTAAAATCTGTTCAATCTGTGTTAATAGCTGTTCACCACGTTCTTCTGTTCGATTCGTTGCAGAAACCTGAGCAACGTACACCACAGCACCACTTCTTGTTAACGCATGAGGGATGCCATAAAAATATTGGACTCCAACAATTGAATCAAAACCAAAAAGTCCATGAACTAAAACTATTGGATACTTCGTTTCGGTATAACCTTTTTGCTCGGTTCTATCGCTCGATTCAGCTGCCAGACTACTAAAAGCAACCAAACACATAGTTAAAAATGCAAGAAATTGTTTCATTTATTCACTCCTAATTATCAAATTAAAATTAACAAGTAATTCAACTCCAAAACAGAGCTGTACTTAAATAAATACAAAATCATAATATAAAGAGATATTATTAATAAATGTGATGAAGTTCAATGAGTTGCTAAAGAAAAATACACATAAGACATAACGGACATCCATCAATATAAATTATGCTTAATAATGATTGAATATTGAATTATTCGCCTGATAGAATCTAACCTTTCAACACAATAACCCCACAAAAGCCATCATATTTAGTTTATTAAACTAAATTGATCTTAAACAAGAAATCTAAAAAAAATACGAATCCAACACAAATAATCAGCTAACTATCGACGATGTTACTTTGCGATAACCACGCCAACCAAATAGCATAATAAGAAACAAGGATCGAAGCCACAATACGTAAGTTCTTAGTTCAAATTTAGGTTTATACAAACCACATCAACAAACAAAGAAATATTGATATATAGGATACTCGACGAATAACCCCCATGAATAAAACATTTATTTATACCATTCCCTTATATTTATTAATGACTATGAGCCCTTACTAGCATCATTAATTCGTTCCAACGCTTTAATACGGCGTTGTTGTTGATAAGAAAAGCTCGCTTCACGTAATTCTGTTATCGCTGACTCTAGCTCTTCCATCGTTAAGCTATCATCAGTCATTAACACTTGCCGTTCATTTAAATAGTTATCGACGTCTGTGTTAAACACCCCGTTCTTTGCATCTAATTCAGCCAAATGTTGTGCTCCTTCGGCCCCTACCAGTTCTTGGCGTATCAAATACTGTTCTTGAGGATCCATGCCTTCTGTATTTACCAACGACCCCATTAAGGCCGCATTCTTATACGCTACCTGTTCTTCTTCTGGAAGTAACTGTAATTCTTGTTGCCACAGTACATTAAACTCCTCTTCTGACGCTGTAGCTTGCTGAAGTTCTAGCTTTTTCAATGTCATCATTCTTAATTGATTTTCTTCTTCGAACAGATTTTTTTGTTGTTCTGCTGTAAAAAACTTAAGCTGAGCAGCAAGTAATTGATCATTTAACGCAATCAAATCTTCTAAACCAAACTCAGCAGAACTAGCATTAGATTCTAGTGTCTGTAAATAGGTTTTATAGTTAATATATTGCTGAAATAGTACCTTATCTATTTGTGAGTCAGCAGGACGTTGCGAATTAAACTGTATAAATTTATCTTGTAAACTATCCAACTCAACCTCACCTAGCCCCGATAAAAAATATTCAAATGTATCGCGATCAAATGTTGAATCAATAGCAGTATCCTGCTGCGATTTTGACTGGAACGATTTCGCTTGTATTTGCTTATTAGTGTTGTTTTTATAGATAAAGATCGCAGTAACGACTACGATTAAAACTACCAGCGTTAATACGATCTTTTTCATTTCTATAAACCTTGTAGTTTTAAACGGTTAGCATGTTGACGATATAAAGTTTTTGGATCCGTTTCAAATAAATGATGAAGACCCAAAGTTTGATTCACTTCATCCATATGATTCATTTTATAATTATCGCGAATGACTTTACCTAAGCGTGAACTGCACGAAGAAACAAGGCCATCATTTGGAACATTAAAAGCCTTACCAGTCAACGTAAGCGCCAAATCCATTGGGTCTAACGCGTTAGTAAAGTTAGCACTACCGCTCCATGAGTAATAGTAGACCCCATTTGCAGCAACATAATCACCTTCACCACATGCAGTAATAGGCACTCCTTCTGGATATGATTCATTAAATTTAAGCGAGTTCTTAGTTGTTAATGCTTCTAATGCCGCGACTGTATCTTGTGGTAACTTTCCTCCACGAGAAAGAAAAGTAATTAACTTACTTAAACCATCAGCCATAGAAGCTATTAGTTTCTCAGATACTGACCCCTCAGGTACCTCTCCACGTAAAATATCAGCAACACGAGAGCCTTTATTTACACCACCAATACTTGTAACTGACGCTACGTATTGTGGTGCAACAGATGCAACATAACGCGATGTTGGCCCGCCATGGCTATGACCAATTAAGTTAACTTTATCTGCACCAGTAGCCGCTAAAATCTGTTCAACCTGCGCTAATAACTGCTCGCCACGAACTTCGGTCGTATTCGCCGCAGAGACTTGAGCCACATACACTTCAGCACCACTTTTACTAAGAGCACGGGTAATGCCATAAAAATAGTCAATACCCAACATGGAATCAAAACCAAAAAGCCCATGGACTAAAACGATGGGATATTTCGTTTCTGTGTAACCCTTATAATTCGAACTATTCGTTAAACCTTTAGCCTGACTGCTAAATACAATCAAACATAGAGTAAAAAATGCAAGAATCCGTTTCATTTGTCTATCCTTATTATTAGATTTAAGTTAACAAATCAGTTCAAACAGCCAGAACTGAGCTTTACCAAATAAAAGCAAATAAACATTACAGGTAGTCACGACAAATAAATGTGATTAAGATCAATAATTTAAGACGGGATATTTGTGTGTAAAGTTTGATTTTTAGCGCTATATTTTAAATGTGGAATTTTAATCTAATTAGAGATTAGATTATAAAAAAAACAATATAACCGACCTACAAACACCCCTTAATAGGTATTAAATTCTGGAGAATTCAAGGTTTAGAATTAGTATATAAGTAAAATAAAATTAGTTAGCTATTGATACTGTTACTTTGGTTATCGGGTTATTTGACTCCATCAGGTTCTGGTTTCGGTATTAAGGGCAACGTAATTGACGTAACATCTTCATTAATCAGTCCACACAAGCAAATCAGTTGTGCTCTCAATGCTAACGATTTTTCTTGTTTCTCAGCGCTGTCTTTCTCATTTTTAACAATCGACCAGCCTATGTTTAGTCTTAGGCAGTTTTGATAATACTCAAGCGTGGTAAACTCACTCCCCGCACGAAACGAAATCCCTTTTTTCAACGCTTCATTTAATACGCTTTGACTATCCATATTATCGAGTTGTAACCAAATAACCATACCACCTTCGGGAACACTGATTTTAGTGTTTTTAGGCAGTAATTCCCTTAGTAAGCTATGGTACTGCCGAGCATGTGCCGCTAGGGTTGCCGTTAATTTTTTAAGGTGTTTTGAATAATGCCCCGTATTAATAAACTCGCATACCGTGTGTTGGACGATATTATTGACACCAAAAAATTGCACACTGCGCAACTGTAAGTATGCATTAAAAAAACGCCCTGGCTCACACCAACCTAACCGATATCCCCCAGCAATAGTCTTAGATACCGAGCTACACCATAATACCCAGCCAGACTTATCCCAATACTTAATTGATAAAGGGGTAATGTTCGAATAGCTTAATTCCAAGCAAATATCATCTTCAATGACAGGCACTTGGTAATCCGCAGCAAGCTCAGCAATACGTTGCTTTTGTTGATTACTTAAACAAAACCCTTGTGGATTTATATGGTTAGCGCTAAATAAACATACAGAAATACGCTTATCTTTGAGTAAAGATTCAAGTTGATCTAAGTCTAGCTGAGATTGATAACAAGGTATCTCAAGCACTAATCGCCCCATGTTCTCAAGTAAGTTCAATAAACCATTAAAACAAGGTGATGAAATCGCTACCGTGTCTCCAGGATTAGTCGTGATCTCAATAGCACTTCGAACAGCATCAATACAACCATTGGTAATAACCAAATTATCTGATTTTAGAGGTAAGTGTTGTTGTGAAAAATGATTTGCTAATGCAGAACGAAGAGCTACATCACCTTGATGATCTGGGTATGCGAACAAGTCTGATCCGATCCGTTGATTTACGCGTCGTAAACAACGATTTAAAATATCCTGAGGGATCAAATCCTCAGGTAACTGTGCGGTATAAAATTGACCTCTTAATCCTTGAACAATGGATTGATCAACTTTCGGCGTCGCCACTTGAGCATTGAATTGAGGGTATATTGGGGTATTTTGTTTATTCAAAGGCTGAGTTATAAAATAGCCAATTTTCGGCTTTGCATACAACCAACCTAAGTCGAGTAAACGCTGATAACAATTATTAGCTGTTGTCATACTCACATTATGCAACTGGGTAAACTGCCGTAACGACGGCATTCGTTTATCGACAAGCAATATACCTTTATCAATGTCGTTAATAATATTATCTGAAATTGTAATATAAAGTGCGGCCATCCTGCCCTACCCATCAAAATGAAAACTGTATCTATCAAAACTAACTTGAGCCTTTAAAACAAACTGTACTCTAAAAATTAACAAAAACTGCATCTGTTTATTATTTGTGAAAACAACATACTAGTCAAACAATAAAACAACGGAGTATTCATATGCACAGAAGTTCAATATCACCTATTCACTTAATCATCATTGTCGCGGTAACTTGTTTATGGGGCTTTAATTTCTCTGTTATCAAGGCGGGAGTGGATAACCTAGATCCGTTTATTTTAGCGGGACTACGTTTTACTTTTGCAGCATTCCCTGCGATCTTGTTTGTCCGAAAACCAGATGTAGATTGGCGCTACATTGCACTATATGGTATTACTTTTGGTGTAGGTGTTTGGGGGATGATGTCCATGTCAATTTATATGGGTTTATCCGCAGGGATCACAAGCCTCACCTTAGAATTTAGTGCATTCATTAGTGTACTGATGGGGGTTGTTTTTCTGAAAGAACATATAAATATGAGTTTAAAAATAGGATTAGCGTTATCTTTACTTGGCCTCGTTTTCATTGCCAATATTACTGATGGCTCTGTTACTTCCATTGGTTTAATTCTTGCCCTCATTGGCGCGTTCAGTTTTAGCAGTATCAGCTTAATGGTTAAAAAAATTGATATTAATGACATGTTTGCTTTTATAGCTTGGTCTTGCCTATTTGCACCGCTGCCGTTATTTGCAATGGCATATATGGTAAATGGGGTTAACCTATATAGCGAATTAACAATACTCAATCTTACATCTTTTGGCTCTATTTTATTTCAGGCTTATCCAACAACATTGTTAGGTTACTGGATATGGAACAAAATGCTCACCAAATATCCATTAAGTATGATGAGTTCGTTTAAGCTGTTAGTGCCTATCTTTGCATTAATAGGATCGGTCATCTTTTATGACGAACAATTAGGAATAAACAAGATAATTGCATTTTCATTGATTATAACAGGAGTTGTAATACCATTAGTCGCTCCTTTTATAAAATCGGTATGGTTTAAAAAGTTACAGCCTTAGCATCGACTATCAATCAGCATTAATTTCAATTAGTGCTGATTTTTCAGTCCTCACTTTGTCATCTTTAATATCTTCACAATAACCACTATTACACTGCTGCGTACATGATTTAGTGCAATGAACTCGTTTATTACAGCTCCATAAACAAAGTTGCCACACTTGTTGCTTAGACTCTGGATCTAAACAGTTTAAATCTGCTGCACAAAGATGACCCGCCCGGATCAATTCTGCAAGTTTCGAACTCGATATACTTAAATTAACCTTAGAAGACATGATTTAGTCCCTTATAAACGCGTTATAACTCCATGTATTCATAATAACCTCAATTGAGAATGATTATCAATAGCGGTTATTATGTTTGTTTACACTAAATTACAAAGCGTTTAAATAACAATCTAAAATGATGACTAAACCAAAGTGACAGCATATAAAGGTGACTGTTTATATAAGGATATTAGCGACACAGATCATGAGCGATTAAAGATCACTGACTATAAAGTTCAGGGTATAAGAAGGGTGCCATTGCTAATGTCAGCGCTTGAGTATAATTACTTTCGCGGGTTGCATGCCCATTCGTTAACAAACCAATCGCCCCTCCTTTGTGTTTAATATTGACTGTCTTAAACAATTTATCCATCACAGGTCCCAACTCTTCACCATTGAGTAATGATTGATAAATCGGTGCTGGTAATGGTAACGCAGCACTTCGCCCTACCGACTGTTGCTCTTTATTCGCAATAACAACATACGCGAATGTTGCAGGTCCATCGGCGAGTAAATCAACACCACCTTCGATTGCAATATAAAAATCAGCATCTGCATGCTGTTGGCAATATTTAGCGCGGTTAATAGCACCTTCACGGGTCTCAGCCGCATCCATCGGCTGATCTTGAACATTCGAAGGAGCATCTATACCATCACATTGCACAGCGTGATCGGGATACAATTCAGCAATCACTACACGAGAAGCATTTACTTTAACTGGATTTTTAGATCCAACAACAACTTTAATTAATTTTTGTTCTATCATTTATAAATCAACTCTTCTTGATTGCCAATAGTGGCTGTTCCAATATGGATTATCCAAACGAGATAAGATGACACCACGGCTGCTTGAAGCATGAAAAAATTGTAACTCATCAACCATAATACCGACGTGGCGTACATTAATCCCTGTTTTAAAAAACACGAGATCACCGGTACGTAATTGCTGGCGTTTGATAGAATACCCGACTTTAACTTGTTCGGCAGTCGTACGAGGAAGATAGACAGAAAACTGCTGCTTAAACGTAATTTTAACTAAGCCAGAACAATCTACCCCACTCTTACTTGTTCCACCCCATTGATGAGGCGTCCCATGCCAATCTTTATATTGCGTTAGTAGCTGACGTTGGACATAGTCAAGTTCCGCTGTTGATCGATTAACTGTAATCCTTGGTTCTGAATATTTTATCGCTACCTGCTGACTACAGCCTGAAATTAACACCAACAAAATAGAGAACCAAAAAGACTTAAACACTACCACATCATCCATTACAACCCACTTCATCTTCGTATTCTACCTTTACTCATTGTTTCAAAACAACCAAGTTATGACGTGTTTTATAGATCGGGCTGTTTCTCAGACTTAATCCGTTCGTCAATATATTTATATAAAATAATTTTCAATATTTACCAGACACCTCGTTATGTTACAAAGACAACACATGTTAGCGTTAACATTGTATCATGTAGTTATCACTATCTAGCTAACCCTTTTTGTATACTGCGTTCGTGGTATATAACCGCAAAATTAAGATTTAACAAATCACCAATTTAAAAACAGGTGTAACACAAAAAATAGTACATTTAATACTATTTTCATACGCTTAAGGTTTAAGTTAACACTTTGTCACTATTTACAAATGTAAAACAAGAAGCTAACATATACCCATATAGTTATAGATATATAGAAAAGTAGAGCTTAGTATCTAAACACTCTATTTTATGAATTTACTGCATAGGGATTAGATAACATGCAAGCACTAACGCTAGTTGATATGGGTTTCTTATATACGGAAACGGTTGCCAGTCCTAAACATGTAGCCGGATTACAAATTTTTACTGTACCTAAGAATTACGAAGGCAACTTTACTCGAGATCTGTTCGACAGCTTGATGTCGCAGGATGAAATTAAGAAACCATTTAATTTAAAACTGAAAAAACAGCTTACTGGACAATATTACTGGAAAGAAGATGACAATATTGATCTCTCTTACCATGTACGATTTGCAATGCTACCGCAACCAGGCAATGAAAGTCAGCTGCTTCACTTTATTGAACATCAGCATGAAACACTATTAGATAGAAATAGACCTTTATGGGAAATGATTCTGATTGATGGCTTAGAAGATAACAAATTTGCTATCTACCTAAAAGCACACCACGCGTTCACTGACGGCGCAAAAGCCAACCAGCTATTAATGTCGTATTTAAGTAAGAATACTGATGCGCCAATGACAGCATTTTGGAATGTTGAACTCGAGCAAAAAGAAAAACACCTTGATAGCATGCTTTCGTCACTAACAAAAACGTCCAAAAAACTGACAGACCAAGTTAAGTCAATCCCATCACTGACTAAACTAACGACCAAATTACTTTTTCAAGCCGCTAATGTGTATAAAGCGGATATGCCAACACCGTTTATGGCGCCGAAAACACCTTTCTCAGTAAGCCCCAAACGTGCACGCCGTGCTGCTGTTTCAGCACTGTCGTTAACACGTGTTAAACGCATAGGTAAAATGACTGGCGCAACAATCAATGATGTAGTTGTAACCATCTGTGATATGGCTATTCATAACTACCTTGAAAGCAAGAATTTTAAACTTAAAAAACCGCTTGTTGCTCAAATGCCAATGAGTTTACGTGATGCTAGCGACACTGTAACGAACAACCAAGTTGCAATCAGTTTAGTTGAATTAGCTTATCATGGTGAATCACCACTTGAACGTTTAATGACAATTAAAGATTCATGTATCAAGTTAAAAAATGAAACACGTTTACTGACAAAAGAAGCACTAACAAGCTATACAATGGCAAGTCAAGGTCTCGCTGTCGTTAGCGAATTTTTCAATTTAGATACTGTATTACCTCCAATGGGTAATGTGCTAATTTCAAATGTTCCAGGCCCACAACATCCCCTGTATATGATGGGTGCGAAAATGGAACAATGCTTCCCTATTTCGGTACTTCCACCAGGAATGTCTTTAAACATTACATTATATAGCTACAACGGATTGATCAATGTTGGCTTAGTATCATGCCGATCTGCCCTACCTGATTTAGCAGATCTTGCTGATGATGTTAGTAAAGCATTTATTGAACTTGAAAACGAAGTACTAAAAAGTGCATCAGTCTCTGTTTCAGAACAAATAGCGCTATTAACAATGAAAAATGCTAACTCCGATATTAAGCAAGAAAGCTTAGCAGTAATCGAACAAATATTAGCTGACACACAAAATACAATTAATATCGAAACTCCGCCAGTAAAACAGCAACCAAAAAGCAGTCGTGTTGATACACCACCAACCGACATAATTTCTACTGATACAGAAATCAAAACTGTATCAGCATCAGTTTAGGAAAAAGTGATGAAAACACGCGATAGGATATTACAGTGTAGTTTAGAAATGTTTAGCCAATACGGGCACGTCAAAGTGTCCACGGTTGAAATTGCCAATGCTTTAGAGATCAGCCCTGGTAATTTATATTATCATTTCAATGGCAAGGAACAGTTACTCACCGAATTGTTCTACGAATACGAAGCTGCAATCAATAAATTAATGTCATTTTATGAAGATGATGTGCAAGCATTTGAAGATTATTGGGCATACTTAAATGTGTATGTTGGTTTGATTCAACAATACTCATTCTTCTATCGTGATATGAAAGTTATTTTTGATGAAAACAAATTGCTAAAACGACGTTTTATGCGTTTAGTTCATAATCATCACAGTTTTTTCTTAAAAATGCTCGTGTCATTAAATGAAAATAGTGAAATCAAGATGACGGAAGCACAGCAAAGCTCGATGGCTGATACGATCTGTTTAATTGCGACTAACTCATTAGATACACAATTAGCTGAAGAAGATTACGATCTTCAAGAAATTACACAGCGTATCGTATTGCGTATTATCATGTTAGTTGAACCTTATTTTTCTCACGAATCTAAAGAAAAATATTTACACGAAGTTGAACAAAATCCTGTTGAAGCAACAAGTTTGTTTAGCTAAGTAACTTAGTTTTTAAAGCACTGCTTAAATAAAAACCTAGTGATAATTAATCCACTAGGTTTTTTAGTTTAAGGCTATTTATTTTCGAGATAAATCTTTCACCAAGCATACATAATTTACAACATTTTTTATTAAAGATGCCAATCAGTCACTTTCACACAAATAACACCGCAGATCACTATATAAGATCATCATCATCACCTTATACAAAACAACCATCCAAAACAACATAACCACTTGATTAAAATGGGTTTAATAGCATTGTCACAACTCTTGTTTATTGCTATCGTATACGAATATTTAGAGTAAAGACTCTTTTGGTGCTGTTTGTTGTCACACTAATAAATTCATGCAACATTTTAATTCAACAAGGACATTTCAATGAAAAATTCAATATTTAAAACCAGTTTATTAGTAGCGGCCCTATCCTTAAGTGGTTGCGATGTCACTTTCATTACGCCTGACTGGGTTAAATTTTACGACAACAGTAAAACGGAAGAAACAACAGTAGAATGGTTGTCTGCACAAGTGATCGATAGTGTCGGTAATATAATCCAAGCTGGTGAGACAATTAAAACAGGCAGTGATCGAGTTCAAAACATGCTATTAGTAAAATACGGCACATCTGGTAATACAATCTGGACTGTCGAACATGATGTTACTTATGGATTATCACGCAGTGATGAAAATATAACAGCGATGGTTATCGATGATAAAGACAATATATATATCACTGCAACAGTCTATCTGCAAAACAATGCTCTAGGGCCTCGTGCATCACTACTCGCTAAGTTTTCTACCGATGGAAGCATAATTTGGGAACAAATAATCAGTAATGAATATGACGTTCGAGATCTTGAGCTTAAAAATAACAAGCTTTATGTAACAGGGCTAAATACTAAAATCTTTAACACTGACGGTGAACAACAGTTAAATATTGAGCACCCTGAACAGCGAGCTTGGGATATAGCAGTCGATATGGATGAGAATATGTATGTCTCAGGCCGTAAAAGCATTAGTAAATACAATACATCGGGTCAATTAGAATGGATGCAGCTACAAACTGAAGATACATTCGCAGAAGCAGCAACAACAATCCTCACTGACGGTTCTGTTCTTTCTATCATCATGACCAAAGATCGAAATCTACAGATTCAAGCTATTGATATTAACGGACAGTTATTATGGCGTAATAACGTTTATGGTAACCAAGACAGTTATGCGCTACCTGGCCCTGTTATCCTCCAAAAAAATGCGCAAGATGAATTATTTATCGCGTTTTCAGATGCGTCAAATAGAGATCTAATCAAGATGCAAGCGAACGGCGATATTATTTGGCATGTGAGCAATCAGCAAGGTGAAATCAGTGCAATTAACCTTGATGATAACGGGGGAATATTTGTTGTCGGTAATGGTAATAATGAAAAGTATACTGATGATGGAGTATTAATTGCGGTTGCTAACACCGAATATGAAGTACAGCAACGCACAGGTAGTATCGTCCGTAAAGGTAACGACGTTTATGTTGGTTACAGTACTTTCATTAATAATAACTTCGATTTCTATCTTGCTAAATACACTGATAGATAACGTCTTCCCCCCTCCCAAGCTACCCGTAAGATAATAAGTGATGGCATGCCAATAGTCGTTATTTTAAATATCTATTTAGTATTAATCCCGAGGTATTAGCAAGTGTTAGGTTTATAAATTGAAAATTTGCGTCAAGTCTGATTTTCACTGATTAATTGGTATTGAATTAGTGTTGAATCAATTGATTATCGTAATATGTTGAATAAATACACTATATACTGGCGACTCATTTATATATTGATTTAAGGATAGAATTTTGAAAAAAGGAATTGCAACTAAATTATTACCATTATTAGCAATCATTACACTTACAGGTTGTATGTCTACTGGTCCACACCTAAAAAGCTCCAATAAAGAAGGCATAGCTGGTATGGAAATGCGTGCTCCATATATTAACTATACTAATTATTTTGGTTATGTTGATGATAGCGTAACGCCAGATGGTAAAATTAAAGGTAAACCAGCATATTATTTATATGCATGGGTTCCTGCTGTAATTGACGAAATTGGTGTATCTATGATATCTCCAGCTGAAGCAACTCCAGCTGAAGGTGATTTCGTACAGAGCACATTTGAAGCAAGTCTTCAATCTGCTCCAAATAAGTTTTTTGATACATATATTACACTTGATCGCCTAAACATTGTTGATAAAGCAAAAATCAATAAAGGTGGTAAAGTACTTCAAGCATTAAACTATAATGACGATACTTCAGAATTACCAGCTAACCCAAGTGGTTCTTCTTATAACTCATTGTTACGTCAAGTATCTGAAGTCAGCAGCCCAACTAAAGCGCTTGTTCGTGGTGTATACCGTATCTCATTCACTTCATTCCGCTCAGCAATTGAAGGCTCTTTTGAAGCAACTATTGGTACAAATGTTCCAGGTGTTAAAATCGCAGCCTCTTTAGAAGAATTACATGAACTCGTTAACAAAGAAGGTTAATCCTTTTTAATTAATTCGGTAGTCGTCATGATAACCTGAGATAATGTAATTAAACGGCGCCTCTTGCGCCGTTTATATTTTCCTTTATGTAGCGATTCGCAACGATTAAGCACAATGTACACACCCACCCACACAAACTAATAACCTAAACGCTGGTTAAAAGAAAACCACTTTAACTTTATTTCCTTAATAGTCTGTATTCCTGTACAATTCGCACCTTAAATTTTCCGTGTTAATTTATATCCAAGGCTTATATGAATCTTTCAGCTAAAACTGTTGTTGTGATTGCAATTGGTGGTGCTTTATATGGCATCGGCGGGTTACCAATGTATGGTATACCGGTATTTGCAAATACCACACTTAAACCTGCGATGGCAGTGCTTGCTCTCTTCTCGGTATTATTTGGTCCATTAGTTGGTTTTTTAGTAGGCTTTATTGGTCATTGGGTTACAGATTTATTCTCTGGCTGGGGTGTTTGGTTAACGTGGGTATTAGGCTCAGGTATTGTTGGTCTTATCATCGGCTTATTCCCTAAACTGACAAAAGGTCGTTTAGAAAAAGGTCAATTCTCGATAAAGGATATGGCACTCTTTGTTGTACTTGCCTTAATCGGTAATACTGTCGGCTATGGCGTATCAGCACTACTCGATACCATTCTTTACGCAGAACCATTCAGCAAAGTCATGACACAATTAACAATTATCGCTGCAGGTAATACGATATTAATCGGTATGGTTGGCTACATTCTACTGACAGCATTTGCAAAACGTAAGAAACAAAGCCGTAATCTGACCGAGGGTTAATCAACAATGACTATCGAATTTTCTGACTTCTCTTTTAAATATGCTTCGCAGGATAAAGCGACACTAAAAGGCATAAATCTAAGGATAGAGAAAGGAGAGAAAATCGTCATTATTGGTCCAAGTGGCAGTGGTAAATCAACCCTTGGACAGTGCTTAAACGGTCTGTTCCCCCCATGCGATAAAAGGTGATATTTCTGGCACCTTAACCATCAATGATACGCAGGTATCAGGGTTACGCATGCAAGATTATAGCGAGACAGTAGGCACAGTATTGCAAGATACCGACAGTCAGTTTGTCGGTTTAAGCATTGGTGAAGATATCGCATTTTCGCTTGAAAACAATATGGTATCTCAAGTCGAAATGCTACCTATCGTGCAAAAGACCGCCGCGATGGTTGACCTTGAGGACTTACTTGACCATTCACCTTATGCATTATCAGGTGGTCAAAAGCAGCGTGTATCACTTGCTGGTATTTTGGTTGATGATACTGACGTCTTATTATTCGACGAACCCCTTGCCAGCCTTGACCCAAAAACCGGTAAAGTAACTATCGAAATTATCGACCAATTACATCAAGATACTGGCAAAACCGTTATCATTATCGAACATCGCCTTGAAGATGTGCTGCACCGCCATGTCGACCGTGTAATATTAATGGAACGTGGTGAAATCATTGCAGATATGAGTCCTGATGAATTAATTATTTCGCCATTATTACAAGTCCACGGTATTCGTGAACCACTATACATTACTGCGTTAAAAGCGGCAAAGTGTCCGATTTCGATTTCTGATAATCCAGCTTATATCGAAAAGATGGATCTACAGAAATATCAAACCCCATTAACCAATTGGTTTAATGCGCAAGCCCCGATGGTCAAACCACAGACCAGCGAAGTATTACTCGAAATTAACGATTTAACGTATTCTTATACAGGCGAAAAAAATGCCTTAGAAGATATTTCGTTTAGTATTAATCGCGGCGAATTTGTTTCTATTTTAGGTAAAAATGGTTCAGGTAAATCAACGATAACCAAACTTATCATGGGTATTATCGCACCAGATACAGGTAATATTAAGCTTAATGGCGAAGACATAGCCAACTTATCTATCTTTGAGCGCGCTCAAAAGGTTGGTATTGTGATGCAAAACCCCAATCACATGATCTCTAATCACATGATTTTTGACGAAATTGCTTTTGGGCTGCGTAACCGTGGTCATAACGAAGCGTTTGTTGAAACGAAAGTATTAGAAGTACTTGATCTATGTGGATTAAGTAAATACCGTCACTGGCCTATTGAAGCGCTTAGTTATGGTCAGAAAAAACGAGTAACAATTGCATCTATTCTAGTACTCGAGCCTGAATTACTTATTTTGGATGAGCCAACTGCAGGACAAGATCACCGTAACTACACATCGATGTTATCCTTTATCCAAACACTCAATAAAACACTTGGCATTACTGTTCTTATCATATCTCATGATATGCATTTAGTTTTAGAGTACACCACCCGTTCGATTGTTATTGCAGAAAGTAAGTTAATTGCCAATGCACCAGTCTCACAAGTTTTTAGCAATCCCAAACTACTTGACCGAGCAAATTTAAAAATAACGAGCCTGTATACCCTTGCAAATGCTGTTGGTATCAAAAATACAGATAGTTTTATGCAGCAATTTATCAAATCTGAAGTGACGCCTTCATAATGACGCGCAACACGAACCATAAAAACAATATGAATAAAAGTAACGTTAATAAAACTAAAAAAATCGATTTTGGTATTAACTATGTCAATACTAATTCTGTAATGGTCAACTCAAATC